>JBEBIK010000166.1:0-5180 GCA_040080445.1 Pseudobdellovibrio sp. | reverse complement strand
TATAAGAGACAGCTATAATAGCGGTGCCGCATTTAGTTTTATTCAGACCACCAGCTCAAAACTCACTTGGCAAGATAGCCGCAGACTTGCCTTACTTTCAAATATCGATACCGAACATGTCATGGCTTCTTCAGCTATACCGATGTTATTTCCACCTATTAAAATTGGTACGCAATATTACGGAGACGGTTGTGTTCGTAATAACACTCCCTGCTCTCCTTCTGTGCGCATGGGGGCTGAAAAAATATTTGTAATCGGCGTAAGAACACAAATGGATCGCGAAATTTCAGAACGCCCAATGGCACCAACTCAAAGCTTTCAAGGTGCACCTTCGATGATTCGTATTTTTAATACTCTATTAAACGCGGTTCTTCTTGATTCTGTTGAACAAGATGTTAGACGCATTCAGCGAATTAACGAATTAGTTGATGGTCTTGGTAAGTCAGCAAACCCTAAAGGTTTTCATAAAATTCCTGCTTTATGTATTTCACCATCCCAAGACATTGGAGAAATAGCTAGACAACAAGCCCATCACTTACCTCGTTTAATTCGTATGAGTATTTCAGCTATAGGATCTTTAGACGAAGCTAGTGAAATTTTAAGTTACTTATTATTTGAAACGCATTTTTGTCGCAAACTACTCGAAATGGGATACAATGATGCTTTGAACTCGCGCCGTGAAATCGAAGAGTTCTTTTTAGGAGACATATGAATACAGTCATCGATACAAAATGGTTTTTACAATTTAACGGACAAGTTCAAGGTCCATTCAATCAAGACTCTTTACAAGTTACAATTCAAAGCCTAGGAGATGAAAATTCCGAAAATGCTCTCGTCTGGAAGCGTGGACTTGCTGAATGGGTCAAAGCAAGCAAGTGGCAGGCCTCTGACTACAAAAATATGCAATTTACAGCACCAGTTTTAGGCGACCAAGATGGCGACACTCATACTCAAGCTCACACTAATGCCAACCCTGATTTATTCGAAAAAACTTTTTCTCATACATTTACAGAAGGCGTTTTTTACAGAGTGCAAATTAATTTTATTGATCAGCCGCTAATGTCTAAAGCAGAACTTATGACTTTAATTGCAAAACAACAGGACGTCTCTAAAGTATCTATTCAAGACCCAAACACTAAAGAGTGGAAAGATGTTTATGCTTTTCCGGATATCGTAGAAAGACTTGGCCTTTCACGTCGTAAACAACCACGCGTACCTATTTTGGCACAATTTACTGGTAAATCTAATAAAAATGATGAGGCCACTTATCGCGTAATTACGATCAGTCAGGGTGGGATGGGTTTTACTGAAAATTATGACCTTAAAATTGGCGACGAAGTAGAAGGCCAAATCTCGAGCCCACATTTCTTTCAGTCTATCAGCGTAAAAGCCGACGTTATTTACGCAGGTCAAGACGGTTATATAGGTTTGAAATTCTCGGTTGTAACCGATGAGGCTAAATCCGCCATTATTGAGTATATTAAAAAATTCGGAAAAAATGCGGTCAACACCCCGTCTTAAAAATTCCCCGATGAGCCATAGTGCAATGAGAACCTTTGCCCGAAAAAGCAGGTCTTCTAATTATTTCAAAGTGATTAGCAGCTAATACTTTTTTTAAAACCCCTGTGCACGCATAAGTTGTAAAGATACAATCTTCGGCTGCGTGTTGCTGTAGAAACTGATTTAAAAATTCTTCACTCCAAAGTATTTTTTCGGTTTTACTGCTATACGCATCGTAACAGATTATATTCCATTTTTGTTTTTCAGAAAAATTTAAAATATCGAATTCAATTGAGTTTCTATTTAAAATATTTTTTATAGACTTGCTTTTGTCATCAGCTCTAAATGCTTTAACGACTTCATCATAAATGGCAGGAGAGTCTTCGCTTAACCAAGATTTAAATGAATTTCTTAACTCTTCAACAATTTCAAAAGATGTTATTGTATGAAGATCTGAGGCTTTATTCTGCTCTAAGAGCGCTAGGGCCCATGAAATTTCTATATAACCCATACCGAGCCCCACCACACAGGTTTTTGAGGTTTTAAGCTTTTCAAGTGCTTGATCAATGACTGATTTGTAAATATAGAGCGTTTCGCTGGCAGCACCGCCTGAATGATGCATACTTTCGCCAGAATTAGGGAGACGCAAAGTGGGGCTACCATCTTTTGTTATCTCTAACTCAAATCTGATTTGCTCAAAGCTGTTCTTCATTCTATAAAGATCCCATGGAAAAAGGCTGGTCCGGTTTACCCTATCATTCAGTATCAGAGCACTTTAAACGAATTTTTAACGAAAAAGTATACAAAATTCCTGTGAGTGTTGTTGATGATTGCCCGAATCGGATGGGACTAAAAGGTATGAAAACCTGTAGTTTCTGTGATGTTTGGGGTTCTGCTGCTAATTCTGATTCTTTTCAGATGAGTCTTGATGAGCAAATCGAAAAATATCACGCTAATATTTCTAAAAGATATAATGCGAAAAAATTTTTAGTTTATTTTCAGGCTTACACAAATACTTTCACCAAAATACCCTCACTACGCCATAATTTTGAAACGGCGCTCAAATACCCTTATGTAGCTGGTTTCGTGCTAGGAACGCGTCCTGACTGCTTATCTGAGTCGGTATTACAGCTCTGGCAAGAGTACTGCGAGAAAAGTTTTGTTTCGGTAGAACTAGGAGTACAGAGTTTTTTTAATCCTCACTTAGAATTCATGCAAAGAGGCCATACGGCTGAGGATTCTCTTAAAGCTATCGAGAAAATTTCAAATAAAACAACTGTTGATCTCGGTATTCATTTAATTTTTGGCTCTCCTGATGAAAGCGAAGAACAAATTATTCAAACTGCAAAAATTTGTAACGATCTGCCTATAACAAATGTGAAACTTCACAATATGCACGTACTTAAAAACACTCAACTTGAGAAGTGGTATGCAGAGGGCAAGTACTCTCCTATAGAGCTAGAAGAATACACTCGCAAAGTTCAGCTTTTTTTATCTCACTTACACCCACGCATTGCCATTCATCGCCTCACTGCTTACGCATCTAGGTGGAATGAGTTGGTTGCTCCTAAGTGGACTGCTGATAAAATGGGCCCGCATCAAAAAATAGTTGATTTCTTAAGAGCCGAAAAAATTTACCAAGGTTGCAACTTGACTGCGCAAAACGATACCGAACGCGCTTTATTTCATCAAATGAGCCTTCGAGTTGAACGAACAAATAGCATCTGACAGATATTGTAAGAAATAGTTGTTTCTGCACCACGCTATCAAAAAAAAGTGAAATTCAGAGTGACTAAACCTTGGTCTTGACACGAATCCTCGAGAGAGAACGAATACAGGACCAAGGTACAAAGAATTTCATTTTTTCGCACAGCGTTTGTCTATATTTTAACCATTACGTACTTTTTTTTATTTTTTTTCTTTGCAACTTTAAAAAAAACCATACAGTCTTAGATACAAGATATATGGGCTTAATCTTCAAGATTACCGACATAACCACTACATGTAGTGTTTGGGTCATAATCGGACGCATAAGACCCGCGACCAGGACGGTCAACTGATATATTTTAGAATAAAAAATAACTAGACCTAGACTTACGAAGCTTCTGAGGGGGAGCATCGCAGGGGTTTTTTGTCAAAAAAACGAAAAACTTTTTAGGATTTACTGAGGGGATAACATGGAAATACTTAAGAGAGATCAAATGACAACAATGGGCTACTCATCAGCTGGCGGAGCTTCACCGCACATCATGAGAGTAAAAAAACGCGATGGCACTTTAGAACCTGTAGACGTAACTAAAATCGTAGAACGCGTAAACCGTTGTTGCCAGGGATTACAACAAGTAGATCCTCTTCGCGTAGCCACAAAAGCTATCAGCGGTCTATATGATGGCGCCTCAACTAAAGAATTAGATAACTTATGTATTCAAACAGCTTCTTTACTTATTGGTGAAGATCCTGAGTACTCTCGTTTAGCCGCTCGTCTTTTATCTACATATGTAGATGAAGAAGTTAAATCACAAAAAATTGGTTCATTTGCAGACTCCGTACAAAACGGTTTCAACAATGGCTTATTATCACAAACAACATATGACTTCGTAATGCAGCATAAAACTGAATTATGTGCCGCTATCGAACACTATAAAACAGACCGATTCGAATACTTCGGACTTCGCACTGTTTATGATCGTTATTTATTAAAAAACCCTCAATCTCGTCAGGTTTTAGAAACTCCACAGTATTTCTTTATGCGTGTAGCTTGTGGCCTTTCTACTAATCCAACGGAAGCCATTGAATTTTATAAATTGATTTCTTCTCACGATTACTTGCCATCTACTCCTACACTATTTAACTCAGGTACATTAAGACCTCAGATGAGTTCTTGCTACCTACTTGATTCCCCACAAGACGAATTAAAATCTATCTACGACAAATACACCGACGTAGCTTTATTATCTAAGTTTGCTGGCGGTATTGGCTTAGCTTACTCTCGTATTCGTTCACGAGGTTCTTTAATTAAAGGAACTAACGGCCATTCAAATGGTATTATCCCTTGGTTAAAAACTTTAGACTCTTCTGTGGCTGCCGTTAATCAAGGTGGTAAACGTAAAGGTGCAGCCTGTGTTTATCTTGAGTCTTGGCACGCAGATATCGAGGAGTTTTTAGAACTTCGCGACAACACTGGCGACGAAGCCAAACGTACTCACAACATTAACGTTGCTAACTGGGTCCCTGATTTATTCATGAAACGTGTTGAGGCTGATGGCATGTGGTCTTTATTTGACCCTAATGTTGTTCCTCATTTCACAGATTTATTTGGTCCGGAATTCGAAGCGGCTTACGCTGAAGCAGAAACGGCTAAAAAATTTCATAAACAACTAAAGGCTCGCGATCTTTACACTCGCATGATGAAGACTTTGGCTCAAACTGGTAACGGTTGGATGACTTACAAAGATGCTTCTAATATGAAATCGAATCAAACAGGTTTACCTCAAAACGTAATCCATCTTTCAAACTTATGTACCGAAATTTTAGAAGTGACTTCTAAAAACGAAACAGCCGTTTGTAATTTAGGTTCAGTTAACTTAGGTCGCCACATTACAAATGGTCAGTTCGACTTTGAAAAATTAGCAAAAACAGTACGTGTTGCTGCTAAATTCTTAGATCGCGTTGTTGATATC
>JBEBIK010000165.1:0-5185 GCA_040080445.1 Pseudobdellovibrio sp. | reverse complement strand
TGTCAACCACCATCATGTTTGGGTGCTAGAGTCGGTAAGTATTGTGGAGGTAAATGGGTTTGCGCTATTGGGCACGATAAATTTACAACTGTTGACGACAAAGTTATTTGTCTGAAAAAAGGTAGCCCTCCAGATACAAAATGCAAAGATGGAGCCGAACAATCTCCTGAAGAAACCAAAGAAGAAGAAGAATAGTTTTTAGCAGTCGCTCTCAGTCACTGTCTCAAAGTTAGACACTCCATTTCTATCTAAAATCGAACCTAACATGGAATAGAACGTGCAACCTCTGGCCTAATTGGCAAGAGGTGTTCACGTGCGTTCAAGATTCTTTGCTATAGCTCTTCTATTAATTTCTCTTATGGCCTCTCAAATTGGCCTTGCAGAGACTATTGAGCCCAGCTCAAGTGCGCCACCGCAATTGGTAATTAAAACTCCAATGGCTAATGGAGAAGATTTAGTTATTACTGCCACTGAGTTTGCTGAGGGTTCACAGCAGCAAATAAAACAAATTTTAAATGCGCCAGAAACTCAAAATAGCGACATTTTAGTAAGCACAGATCAAGAAACAGTTTTAGAAGCTGTCGCCGAAGCTACAACTAAGCCACAAGATAAAAGATTACTGCGATTCATACCGATTGGTAAATTAGCGAGTCAATCGCAAAAAATTGCGTCTGGTTTTAATACTTTTTATCAAAATGCAAAAAAGACTTTAACGGGCGACCGCATTGGTCTTGCAGTTGTGACTATTACTTTTGGAGTTGATACTTACATTTGGATTCATGCGGCCTCTTTTGATATTCATCAAAAAACCAGTATGATTTTAATGAATCTAGTTATGGCTTCAACTTTTGGTTTAGATCGTGATCTTTGGTCTAAGATGACCGCGCCAACCAAAAATCGCCTGATTAAGACATTTGATAAATTTATTACTAACGACAAGATGGATTCGATAAAAACACTTAGCAGTCAGTTCGCAGCGAATATGCTTTTTGGATTTGGCGTGCAAACAATACGTACAGGCTTGCTGTCGCTAGATCACATATCACAGGCCGTCGTTACTACTGATTTTTGGCTTACAGCCGGAAAAATTGCGGGGCTCGCTTCTTTGACAGGTTTTGCATGGGCCGAATTATCGGCCGCTATTAACGAAGAAAAATATCCTGTGGCAAAATATATGATGAAGCGCTTAGGAGATATGCGCGGAATTATTATGTGTCAGCTAGCCACTATTAGTATGGTTTTGCAGCCGCATGTTTACGGCTCTACACCAATTTATAGCTATATACTTCACGGTAGCATTGGTTTAATAGCACTCGCTAATACTCAAAATATAATTAATTTTTTGGAAAGCAATGCGGTTATAAATAAAATCTATAAAAAAATTCAGACTTTCGAAGACTTCATCAATAATAATATCGGAATTAGACGAAAAAAATCTACTGTGCGAACTTGCCAGAGCTTATTTGCTGCATGAATAAGTATTTAGCTTTATCTCTTCTAATTTTTGCTCATGCTTATGCATCCGAAAACAAATATGGATGGCTTGAAAATAATAGGCTCACAGAAGCACCTGTCGAAAATATTAAAAGTGTAAGCGTTGCTATTTTAACCAACGAGCGCTTGGTTGCACGCGATCTTCTCAAATTGCGCGAGCTCTACCGTTTCTGCACTAAAGAACAATTTGAAGAACAGAAAATGTGGTCGAAATGCTCAGGCACACTCATTTCGAAAGATGTAGTTTTAACAGCTGGGCACTGTGTGCTCAGCCAAAAAGACTGCAATGATTTAAATTTTGTGTTTGATTACAAAGATGATCTGGATATCGATAAGATTCAAAACGATAAGACACGTATTTATAAGTGCAAAAAGTTACTCTACAACTCTAAACCCGTACCTAGCGAACAACTCAAAGACTATGCACTAGTACAGCTGGATCGCGCTGTAACAGACCGTGGGCCCATGAATCTGAGTTCAGAAGCTCTAAATAAGATTGAAGACATTCTTTCAATAGGCCACCCGCTAGGCCTTCCAATGAAAATTTCTTCGGGTTATGTAAATCAAAAAGATTTAGTCGATTTAAATGTAAATTTTTATAAAGCTCACTTGCCTACACACGGGGGCCTGTCGGGCTCAGGAGTGTACAACTCAAAATATAACCTAATAGGTGTTTTAGTAAGAGGCGACGCCAATACTGAAGCCGATGATGGACGCTGCATTAGAGTTAAAACTTGTGACTCACAAGAATGCCCTTGGGCAGACGTACAAAAACTTGAAATTAATAATATAAAGAAATACTTAAAGTAATTCTGCCGCTTTAACAATAGAGTCTGAATCGATGCCGTGTTTGCGGTAAAGTTCGATAGCATTGTAAGCGCTTTGTCCAAATTCACCATGCACCCCTAAAGATTTAACTTTAACTTGAGCTCCGCTTAGCACAAGCTGATGCGTAACAAAACTGCCAAAGCCTAAAAGCACTTGATGATCTTCAGCTGTTACAATGCGACCTTCGCATTTTTGTAGAGCTGGCTTTAATAAGCTCAAGTCAATTTTGTTTAAGCAATTTTGATTAACAACAAATGAACCAATATTTTTAGATTTTAATTTATCGCTGGCTAGCATGGCTTCGCCAATTAATGATCCTGTTGTTAACAACATGACGTTTTTACCAGCTGAAGAGTTATCTTTTAAAATTTGTGGCTCAAATAGTTTATATGAAATTTTATTTTCTTCAGTTTTAAATGTTTTAGGAAAGTTTTCACGACCTAAAAAGAAAATAGAAGAATGAGGCTTAAGACCTGCAGTTTTATCAGCTGCAAATTTCTCAATAACTTGAGTCATAAGCACTTCAGCTTCTTCGCTAGAACATAAAGAGTAAAGATCTACTCCCGGAATACTTGCAAGCATTGCCATATAACTTAAAGCCTGATGAGAGGCACCGTCAGCTGCATCTTGAAAACCTGTATGTGAGAATACACCAATGATGGGAGCTTCAGATAGCATAGCCATAGTAATTGGTAATGCTCCCTTTGTTACACCAAACTGTGCGAAGGTATCAACTACAGGAATGTAACCCTGTTTTGACAAACCAGCTGCCGCAGAAATCATATTACTTTCAGCAACACCAACGTCGATTGAAGCTTGAGGAAATTCTTTTCTAAATGCTGCAACACCAGTAGAACCTGACAAATCTGAGGTAACTGAAAGAACTGGCAAACCTTTTTTAAATGCATTCGACATGGCTTTTGAAATGCCCACTTGAATTTTTTCACCCATATCTGGCTTAGCATTGGCTTTGATTTGTTTTTCTATCATCATTAACTCTTCAATCCAGGTAGCAAATAAGGCTGGCACTTCAGAGCCCGAATAAATTTCTTTTAAAAATTCAGGTAGCTCTGTTGGAGATTTACACGGAAAGCCGTGGCCACCACTTGCGGAGTCAGCCGTTTTTTTAGTTCCAATACCTTTTATAGTTTTGGCCCAAACAGCTACTGGTTGTAACGGGTTTTTTTGAGCCGTTGCAATGGCCGTTTCTAAAGTTTGAATACAAGCTTGTAAATCATTACCATTTTCAAGTTTAATAACATTCCAACCTAAAGCCTCAAGAGAATTAAATGTTGGGTTCATAGAAAACGCATCTTGATCAATTCGCCCTGTTAATTTGGTATTGTTATCTGTAATAATTAATACATACGGAGACATTTGACCTTTTTTAGCAAGACCTGCTACTGCGGCCATAGCTTCTTTAGCTTCACCTTCCATAGCTGCGCCGTCAGAAAGTACACAGAAAGTTGTACGTTCAGTTACACCCGCTAATTTATCTGCTAAAGCCAAACCCTGAGATTGTGGAAAAGCCGAACCTAAAGGACCATTACTTAAATAAACGCCTTGCTCAAAACAGTGAACCTCGCCGTGGCCAGTTAAACCGCTCTCGATCGAACGAAATTTTTTAAGAGCATTTAAATCAAGCCCCGCCATAGCGTAGTTGGCTTTTAAGGCGTAAAGGCCATTTTCGCAATGACCTGCATCGTTAATAATATGAGCAATATCGAACCAGTTTTTGTTCTGCTTTTCAGCAGCATTAAATACGATCGCGTGAAGAGCTGACATCAACTCCGCTAAGGCTGCAGGACCGCCGTAGTGCGAAGCCGCTCCGCCAAGTACCGCAAACATATCCGTGAGCGCCACCAAAGCTCTAGTTGCTTTTGGATCGACTGCTTTCACTTCGGTGCCGTCTTGTAATTTAATTGTAGAAGCGAACTGAGGTTTTTTGTTTTGGTGACCAGCGAGCTTAACTTTGATTGCGATTGGCTTAATTTGTGTCATTTGTATTTTTTATGATATGTGACACATCTATACAATGAAAAAGCTCAATCTCACTCTGCATTCAGACCTAAAAACTTGTTGCTGAAGGCCAAATACAAAGACAAACTCATTTTTAATGCAAAATAAATTATCTCTCCAAGAAATCCGCCTTTTACCAAAAATTGACCTACACCGCCATTTAGATTGCTCAATGCGCTGGAGCACCTTGCTCGAAATCGCTGATACTCTAAAATTAGATTTTCCAAAAAATCCAGAGCTTCAGCAAAAGCATTTTTTAGTGACTGAACCTATGGTTAACTTAGAAGCGGTTTTAAACAAATTTTTAATCGCACAAAAAGTTTTAGCCAGCGAAGAAATTTTAGAACGTTTGGCTTTTGAAGCTTGCGAAGATGCATTCAATGATGGCGTTCGTATTTTGGAATTAAGGTACGCCCCTACCTTTATTGCTGATGGTCACGCAAGCCTAACTTTTGAGAAAATTCATCAAGCTTTTTTAAGAGGAATTAAGCGCGCAGAAAAACAGTTTCCGATGGCTGTGGGCCTGATATGTATTTTACAGCGTATATTACCTCTTGATAAAGTTGAGCGTGTAACTCAATTTGCAATCGAAAATAAAAATTCATTCTTAGCGGTAGATTTAGCTGATAACGAAGATGGCTTTGAACCTAAAAAGTTTGCGCCCTACTTCAGTCGTTTACGTAATGCAGGTCTGTATGTAACTATTCACTCTGGCGAAGCTCCTCACAAAGATGCTTCTCAGTGGATTATGGATTCTATCGAAATTCTAGGAGCTGAGCGTATCGGCCACGGTGTACAAGCTGTGCATGACGAAAAACTCATGGAATACTTAATTAAAAATGAT
>JBEBIK010000164.1:0-5253 GCA_040080445.1 Pseudobdellovibrio sp. | reverse complement strand
GTGCCCTTGTGCCAGTAGTTGATAAAGTGGAATCAGCCTACAGTAAAGCTGCCGATAAAGCTGCGGAGACGTCGGGTTCGAGTGCCGCTGGAAAAGTTGAAACACCAGCAATTGCTGCTACTAAAGCTCCTGAAGTTGCGCCCACACCAACTGAGGTCATGGGACCTATGCCAGAGGCAACAATTACAGCAGGTGGAAAAACTTATACTGAAACTGAAATGTCTAATATGAGCGTTGATGAACGCGCAGGTGTATTTGCTAAACACGATACTGAAATGGCAGCTAAAGCAAGTGAAGCTCAAGCGGCAGCAAATGGTGTAAAAACAGAGATTCCTGCTGCAGCAAATGAAGCAGAGGGCGCGGCTGGCGCTGCAGCAAAAGGTGGAAATGTATCTCCTCCACCATCTGAGATGACAGTAGCTTCAGAAAAAGCGAATACAGAATTAAAAACTCAATTAAATTCAACAGCAACAACTTCAGGAACAAAACTTGTTACTGGTTTGCCACAGACGGCTTTCGTACAAACTCAAACTGCTCTTACCTCTGGTATTAATCCTGTGGTAACGGCTTACGAGGGTGTGAAAAAGACTTGTTTAGGTTTGGCAGAAAAAACAGAATTTTTATGTCTTGAGGGCACAAGCCCTGGTGTTGTTGCAACTAAAACATTAATGACTGCTGCGGGACCTATACTAGCTGCAGTAAACTCTGCACAGAAAGCTTGTTCTAACACTTCAAAAGTTACTTCATTAGCAGGAACTGTATTAACAGTGGCTAAAGGCGTTTGTATGGCTTCGCAATTAGCTTGTTCAACTAGTTGTACGGTGGCGTTAGCAAAACTTAACAGTTCAATAGCGACATACAGCACTCAAGTTCAATCTGCGGCAACTTCAGATCAAGGAACAACGGCAACAGCCTGTACTTCGTTAGTTTATGGTTCTGTTGCATGTATGGCAGAAGCTAAACTAAAGTTAGCAGCCGTACCAACAATATTAGCTCAAATAAAAACTATCGCTCAAAAAGAAGCCGCACCTACTCCAGGTACTTCAGCTGGTTTAGGGGCAAAATGTAAACTTAAAATTGCCGATGCTATAATGATGGGACTTAATATCGCGAGCTTAGTAGCGGCTAAAAATAGCGCTGATGAATGTGATAAAAAACTAGCTGCTTCAGGCGCTGCCGGTGGCGGTGTAACACCAACAACATATTGCGAAACTCCAGCAAACGTATCAACTCAATTTTGTAAATGTAAATCGAACAACCAACAAGAAGGTTGCCCTGGATATAATGCTAGTAACTCTACTTTAACGGATAAAGAAAAAGAAGCCGCACTAAAAGGTTTAGATCTTAAAACTGGAAAAGGCGTAACTGGCTTTGCTAGCTCGGGTAGCGGCGGTGGATCTGGTAGTGGTAGTTCAGGATTAGATAGTTTAAGTCAGTCTTCGAGTGCTGATGGAACTTCTGGAAAATTATCTTTGTCTGACTCTGGTACTGTAACTGCTGGTGGTTCAGGCGGCGGATCTAATGTTAATGGTTCTGGCGGTGGTGGCGGCGGTTCGAGCGATGCCTCTGATAAATCTGATAAAACTACTAAAAAATGGAGTTTCGGATCTTTTGCAGCAGCTATGGGCGGTATGTTCGGTGGCGGCGGCAGTAAAGGCAAAGGCGGCAACGGAAATGTGACTGCAAAGTCTAATGCAATTGAAAGAAAAATTGCGTCAGATAAATTAGCTGGAGAAATTACATCAGCATCTGGCAAATCGAACTGGGAAAAAGTTCGCCAAGTTTATTTAATTAAAGAAAATACTTTGTTATCTGGACAATAATTTTGAGGGGGACCAATGAAACTTAAGTACGTAACGAGTTTAATAATTTCAGTTTCTTTTTTAGGTCAGCTATATGCGTTTGCGCAAATGCAACCACCTGCACAGCCTGTATACGAAACCTGTCAACAGGTAGAAGTGCAAAATGGAGATAATGGAACTTACATGCAAACCGACCAAGCTTGTGTTAATCGTAATGGCATTAAATCAAGAGACTATAATGCGGCAGTGCAAGCCTACAATCGCGGTACGCAGATTATTAGTAGCGATTCAAAATCAATGGCTGAGCCTACGAAGCCTACTTATGAAAGTTGTGCTGTAGTTGGCGGAGATCACGGAAACAATACAGACTATGCTTGTACTGCAAGAAATCAGGCTAAAGAGCGAGAGTACAACTTGCAAATGTCTGGCTACAACGAAGCTAAAACTCAAGAAGCTAAAGCAAAAGGCGAGGCGCAAACAGCAGAGCAAGCTAGGTTAACAAAACTTGAGCAAGAAAAATCAGCTCAAAAAGCTATGGAAGAAGCAGAGCAAAAAAATAAAAAAGGTAGCGCAATTTACCAAATAGCATCTATAGCTTGCGGAGTTGCATCAGCAGTATACGCAGGCCAATTTGCGGCGTCTTGCGCACCTGTTGGCGGCTGCCAATTTCCACTTTTAGCTAAATCTATAGCCTTTGCTATTTTTTCAGGTATGGCAGCAAAACAAGCTAGCAGCCATGATTCAGTAGCTCACAATGCCTGCCAGGCAGCAAATAAAATGGCATCTTCGCCAACTGATTGTGGGCCAGTACCGGCACCTCCTCCTTCACCTGACACATTTCCAAGTACACAAGTTGGTGGAGTAACAGGTGTTTTTGATAATAACGGCAGATGTATTTCTACACCTGAAAGATGTGCGGGCATTATTAGCACGCTACCGCCAGGCGTAAATATTAAAGATGCTATGAAAGGTGTAACTAGTTTTGCTTCGGGTAAGGTGCCTTTCAAAGTAAATGCAGACGGAAGTGTTACTGGTAAAAACGGTAAAAAATTTACTGCAGCCAATTTTGCCAGCGAAAAAGATATGGTCGCAGCAGGGTTATCAGCATCAGAAGCCAAATCTTTAATGGGTGATTTAAATAGAGCTAATATGTCGTCGGCATTAAATGCTAAAGCAGAGTTAGACAAAGAAAACAAACAAGACTTAGGAAGCTTTGCAGATATTTCGGGTGCAGGTGGCGGAGCAAAAGGTACGGGCGTTGCGAACAACGGAAATGCCAAGGGCTCTTCAGATACGAATGGCGGTAAACGCGAACCAGCTTCGGCCGAAGGTCTTGCAAAAGATTTTAATGGCGAACTTATTGGGGTTGCGGGAGATGACATCTTTAAAATGATGAATCGCAGATACAAACTTAAGACTGCCCAAGATAGTTTTATTGGACCATAACTTAGAATGAGGTCATACTTTGTAAGTATGATAGATGTCGATGCTAATAAAATTAAATGTTTAGGAATAATGAACGGCACCAGCATTGATGGTGCCGATTTTGTTTTAATCGAGATAGATAAAACTAATTTTTCTTGTACCTACAAAGAAACCCAAAGTTTTTCGTTTCCAAAAAAATTAAAAGAAAGAATAGTTAAAGCGGTTCAACATAAAATTTATGTAGATGAGTTGGCGTTATTACATCATGATTTGGGCCGTTACTACGCTCAATGCTTTGAGAAGCTTAAATCTGAAATGCAAGACGTACATTTAATAGGTTTGCACGGGCAGACCGTGTTTCATCGTGGTGGAGTGGCGAGCCTGCAAATAGGAGAGCCCAGTTATTTGTCTGCAGTTTCTGGCGCTATTGTGGTTTCTGATTTTAGAAGCGCAGACATTGCTTTGGGAGGCCAAGGGGCTCCTATTGCCACCTACTTTCATAAACGTGTTTTTGGTAAAAAAAATGAAATTGTTTCAGTTCACAATTTAGGTGGCATTAGTAATTTGTCTTTAATTAGTGATGAAGAGCTGATTGCGGGTTTTGATACAGGCCCTGCAAATATGTTGATCGACATGGCTGTTAAAGTTTATACAAAAACTAAAAAACAGTACGATAAAGACGGTAATTTGGCTCGCAAAGGAAAAGCCGATCTTAAGTTGGTTAAAAAAATGATGACTCATAAATTTTTTAAAATCAAACCTCCAAAAAGTTGTGGCCGCGAAGAATTTGGAGAAATTTTTTACAATAAGTATAAAAAAGAATTACACAAACTTAAAATTGAAGATCGTTTAGCGACTTTGACTGAGTTTGTGGCCGAGAGCATAGCTCATGCTTACAATAAACATTGCAAACAGATGCCAACTGAAATTATTTTTTGTGGTGGCGGAGCCAACAATCAATTTTTATTACAAAGAATTTCTGATCATTTGCCAAATGTAAAAATTATGTCGAGTGCTGATTTAGGTTGGCCTGTTCAATCTGTAGAGGGTGCAGCTTTTGCGTGCTTAGCTGCAGCTCGTGGCCTTTCTTGGGGATCTAACATACCAGACAGTACCGGCGCAAAACGCAGTACAAGTTTAGGCAAAATAACTCGAGTTTAAAACTTCATTTTCGAACAAAACTGAATTTTCGATTTTTGTTGTTAATAGCAAATTGTGTGTTGTTTTAGAAATTACGTTAAACCCAGATAGATTTTCTTCATTAATATTGACTGAGTTAGATACAAGCGAAACTCCAGTCGCATTTTTAATTAAACGACTAGGGTCATATTGATTTATAAACGAAAGAGTATGTGCGTCTATATTTTGAAGCACCTGCTTTGTGGCGGCTAAGTAATCTTGAGGATTTCCGGTCTCATACCAAGAGCAATCTAATGTATACGTCCGAACACTTTGGTTATTTAGTTCGTGAATCAAAATATCATAAAAAATATTAGTTTCTTTGTCTTCGAGAATGAGCGTAAGAACTTTCTTATTTAAAAAAATAATTCCTATGTAATGAAAAGGCTCAAGTGGGCCTTCGGGCTTATTTTTAGCAGGCATAATGGTTTGTACTGTGTTTTGTTTGTCGCACCAAATAGCACCAAATTTTTGGCCCGCTTCAGGGTGCTTCATCACTACTAGGGTAGCGAGGCTTTGAAGACTTATGTGTTGTTCATATGCTTTTTTTAAAAAGCCATGGTCTGCAGTAAAAAATATTTCATCTGCATTCATCATAAGTATAGTGTCGTCGTTAACATCAAAATATTTAGAGGCTTTTAAAAGCCCGCCAGCACTACCAGAAATGCGACCGCTCTCTGCCGATATCGTTGTGTTTTGATTGCGGTATAAATCTGCAATTTTCTGAGGTAAATGAAACGAGTTAGCTGTTGAACTACTAATAGGAAGATCGTTTAAAAAGCGAAACTGATAAAGACCCATTGGTACATTTAAAAAAGGCACGCATGGTTTTGGATATTTATTAGTC
>JBEBIK010000163.1:0-5262 GCA_040080445.1 Pseudobdellovibrio sp. | reverse complement strand
TTATGATGGCCAAAGTTTTTTAGTAGATAAAACCGGTAAAACTAAATTTGCTTGCTTAGATTTTGAAGAAGATCTTAATGTTTTTGAATTAGATACTCTTGAAGACTGGAATGCGCGAAATAAAAAAAACAAAGTAAGCAACGTAGAACAACTACGTAAAGCACTTGTTCTTGGCCTAAAAGATTTTTGCGCAAAAACGGGTCTTACTAAAGTTCATTTAGGTTTATCTGGCGGCATAGATTCAGCCGTGGTCGCTTGCTTAGCCGTAGATGCTTTAGGTCCTAACAATGTTAAGTTGTTTGCTCTTCCAACTCAGTTTAATCAACAAGAAAGCTTTGATTTGGCACAGGCTTTGGCTAAAAATTTAAAAATAAATTTACAAACGGTTTCAATCCAGTCCATCTTTGAAAATATTAAATCTGTAGTAGATCAAGAATACTCTATTAACGAGTTTAACTTAGTACACGAAAACCTACAGTCTCGTATTCGTGGTTTGTTGTTAATGGCTTACTCTAATAAGGCAAACAGCCTATTGCTTACGACAGGAAATAAATCTGAATACGCTACAGGCTATGCAACTTTGTATGGTGATATGTGTGGCGGACTTGCTGTAATTGGCGATTTAACCAAAAAGCAAGTTTATGAATTAGCCGAACATTTTAATAAAGAATACGAACTAATACCTAAAAAAATAATTACACGTGCACCAACTGCTGAACTCAAACCAAATCAAAAAGACCAAGACAGTTTGCCTGAATATAATTTATTAGATCAGTCTGTGGTTAATTTGGTAGAAGCCCGTAAAAAAACCTTATCAAAGACTGATAAATGGTTGATGAACGTTCTTATGAAGACCGAATTTAAGCGTTGGCAGGCCGCTCCTATACTTAAAGTGTCTGAGCATTCATTTGGCCGCGGTCGTCGTTACCCTATCGCGCATCGTTCAAGCGAGAGTGTATAGCAATAATAGTCAGTTGTATCGATTTGAGATACTGAGATCGAACATGAATCTTTATGAAGGTATTCATCTTGCTTAAGTTTAAGCAGCGAGGTGTTTTATGCGTAATGCTTTATTTTTTATTCCGTTGATTACGATTGCTCTATCATCATGTGGTCCAAAATCTGAAAAAAGTGCTGATACTGCCGGTGTGGAAGTTCCAGTTGTAACTAAAGCTGTAACAGCGAAGAACTATTTAAATGGAAAAAAATTCTGCGAAACCTATAAAGAAATTACTTCTAAAGAAATTGGGAAATATGTAAAAGTTCCGATGTCTTATACTAAAGAAAGCGAAGACAGTATGGAAATTTACACATACACAGTAAAGCCGTTTGATCCCAAAAAGCCGACAGTCATTTTTGTGGATGGAGGCCCAGGTCAGAATACTCATGGCATGAGAGATAATTTACCAGAAGAAATAAATCAAATTAACTTTGACCAACGAGGGCTGGGTTGTTCAGCTCCAGAAACATTTGAGCAGTACCGAAATGCAGATCTATTTTCTACTGAAAACAATGTGCGTGATATCGATTTAATACGCAAAGCCTACGGTTTAGATAAAGTTACTGTTTACGGCGTCAGCTATGGAACTGTGCCCGCGACAGCTTATGGATCAACATTTAAAGAATCTGCACGCTCTATAATTTTAGAAGGTGTTTTTGGTGGTACTCAGTTTATGCATAAAGATGAGTATAAAGTAGAAAAAATGAATTTGGCCATAGCAGATTTAAATAAAGAACAAAGACAAGCCATTTCAGATGGCTTAGAGAAAAAAGATAAAAATATTAAAAATTTACTTACACTAATAAATCAGTCATTTTTTTCAAACGGCGGCATGACAACAGTTAAAGATAGATACTTAGTAAAGTTCTTAAATAAAGACGGATCAATAAATTCAGAATATGCAAAAAAAATTGATGAGTACTTAAAAGATGAAACTAATTACCCTAGTGAACAGCAGCCGGCTGCTATAGATGAACATATTTATGCTGTAATTGCCTGCCGCGATTTAGATAGATTAAAAAGCGATAATAGTTACATTGCGTATAGCAGTGAAAAAGGATTTTTCATCAAGAATTATCCACAAGGCGAAGAAGAATTCGTTAAATATTGTGAAGAACATGGAGTACCTAAAAGCAAGATGACGCCTCACGATTATACAAAACATAAACTTGTAATGCCGACTTATTATTTTCAAGGCAGTCATGACGGAGCTACTGGAGCAGAAGGTGCATTAAAACATTGGAGACAAAATGCTAAAGATACAGGTTTCTTTATGTTACTACAAAAAGGCGGACATAATCCTTATTTAAGTATGATTCGTGTAAGTGCTGACGAAAAAGACGACAAAGAGCTGATTGAAATACAAAAAGAAAATTATGGTCTTTTTGTAAATGCAGTGGAAGCTAAACCTATTACGCAGGAAGATATTGCGCGAGTGAATGGAACAGAATCCACTTTCAAATGGGTATTGTATTTAACTGAAGATGTAGATTCAGATGGCTGGAAAAAGGAACTTGAGGGCATTAAAGAATACTTTAGAAAAAATTAAAAATCCAAAAAACCCATTTGCTTAGGTTGTCTGATAATTTGCGGAAACTTAAGCTCAGGTTTACCTGTAAGTGCCACAAGATTTTCAATTTGTGGCGCTTTTCCACCTACTGAAATACGTTTAACCAACTCAAGAAATAAATGACCACAGTAAGTTGCATCTTCTTCAGCTCTATGAAATCCCGTTGAAGGAATTTTTAGATGTTGAACTAGGGTACCTAGTTTGTAATTAGCTAAACCCGGAAAAACTTTACGCGCAATTGGAAGTGAATCTAGAATTATGCCCAGTGGTGCAGGCATTTCATGTTTTTTGATATCAGCAATTAAAAACTGAGCATCAAACGGGGCGTTGTGAGCCACCATCGGCATGTCTTCGCAGAACTCTGCAAATGATGTCAGTAGGCTATCAATTTTAGGTTTACCAAAGACCATGTCATCTGTAATTCCGTTAACTGCAGAAGCTCCAGGAGGAATACTTCTCATTGGATCGACTAGGGTTGAAAAAACACTTTCGACCACACCGTTATTAAAGCGGACAGCTCCAATTTCAACGATTTGGTCAACACCTGGTACAGTTCCTGTAGTTTCTAAGTCAAAAGCTATGAATCTCATACTAAATTTGATACAAATATTCTGTGTCTGTTTCAACAAAAACACTTCATATAAGCGGTTTATTTTCTCCTTTGGAATTTAGCAGAGGTGACAATTTACTAGATACATTAAATGCAAATAAAGTGAGCATCTCGCAATCTTGTGATGGCAATGGATCGTGTACAACCTGCCTTGTTTATATACTAAAAGGTCTTGAAAGCTGTAGCCCTCGAACCGAAATTGAAATGGAGCGGGCTCTTGAAAGAAACTTTGCAGCCAACGAAAGATTAGCCTGCCAAACCTGCATGAATGAAGATGTTGAAATAGAAATTCAGAAATCAATTGATCGCGACCCGAAATAGTTGCCATTAAGTTATATTAAATTAGGATAAACAATATCAAAGTTATTCTGGGGGTTTCATGTTGATATCTGTTTTGGCCCTTTCTGTGGCGTTAGTTTTTGCATCTGACTATAAATACGAAAGTCTAATTAAGCACACCAGTGTTGAAAAAAAACTGGCAGAACTCAAAGGCGACGAGGCTAAAGAAATTATATATGGGTACGAAGTCTTTACTCAGACACCACGTTTTTTTGGGCCTAAAGGTATTATCGGAAAAAAAACTAAATCTCGCATGGCTTGCAGTCAGTGTCACATGGATGCAGGTAATAGAGTTTTTGGAAACTCAATGTTGGATACGCATGGAACTTACCCGCAATACAGAGGCCGTGAAAATGCAATACAAACCTTATCAGATAGAATTAATACCTGCTTTTTGAATCCTTTGCTTGGAGAAAAGCGGATAGAGCTCGATTCGCGAGAAATGAAAGCATTAGAGCTTTATATAAAGTGGATCGGGCGCGGCAGACCAATTTTAGAAAAAAGCGGCGATGATCGTTTAGCTAAACTAGAATTTTTAGAGCGCGCAGCCAATCCTGAAAAAGGAAAAATAATTTATGAAAATTCTTGTCAATCATGCCATGGAATAAATGGTGCCGGCACTCTGAACGCTCATAATAAAATATATGTGTACCCACCATTATGGGGAAATGAGAGTTTTAGAAATGGTTCAAGCATGAGTCGTCTAAGTATTATGGCTCGTTTTGTTAAACACAATATGCCATACGATAACGAGAAGAGTACTCCTACCTTAACAGATGAAGATGCCTGGGACGTGTCTGCATATGTTTTAACAAAACAACGCCTTCCTTGGAAAGGCCCATCCCCTTTCAAAGAATTAAAAAATAAGCCTTTTGATTACCCCATACCACCCTATGCAGATACTTTTTTAAAAGAGCAACACCAGTTTGGTCCGTTTAAGCCCATTATTGATTTTTACAAGATTAATGTTAAAATTGATAGCACGAGACCGAGCGGAATATGATTAAAAGTATAATTTTCTTATGCGCGGCTTTAATATTTTCTTGTGCTCACAAGCCAAATCATTTTAACAGTTCTACAAAAAAAATTAAAATTAATGATTTTGAACTTGAGTTAAATGGAATTAGCGAATCAGTAAGCGGAAATTTTATTCTATCGCTTACTGATTACGAAACTATTGTTAAAAAAAGCGATAAAAATACTGTAAATGAGCTTTTAATTTTTGACAATTCAGGAGAAGTTAAATTTAGCAAAACAATTAAAGGCGTGGCTCAGCCAATTTTTGTTACGGATTTTAAGAGATATAACACACAGATGTATTCTTACTTTGTCAGTAGACTCGGAGATTATGACTGCAATTCGATGCTAAGATTTTTAGACAACAATTTTAATGAGCTTATTATTTATGACGATATTAACTTAGGATTAGACTGCCACGAAGCCTTAAGTGTTGATCAAAATAATATTATATTAATATATAATTCTTTTGAAAAATTCAAAATACCAGAACTGCGTGAGTTTAAAAAAGACAGCTCAGTTAAATTTATCTGGAAGCTATCAAATCACTATTCAAACTACCAAAAGAAATTTGACTCTAACAGAGATCCGTTTCACTTGAACGCGGTTTCTGTTGTTAGCAAATCTAAGCTAATGATTAACTTATCTGAATTAGGAGAAATCTTAATTATTAATTATCCATCAGGAAAGATAGTTGAAAATATATCTGCAAAAAATTGGAAATTT
>JBEBIK010000162.1:0-5264 GCA_040080445.1 Pseudobdellovibrio sp. | reverse complement strand
ATTTAATTTCTTTAAATCTTTTTCTCATTTCGATATCTTCAACATCTGTACTTGGAATAATTTCATCGCCGTCAAAAGCATAACCACATTTTTCGCATTTATGCGGCAGCATCATGTGATAAGAAATAAACCAATCATCTTTTGCAAAATTGTAGCGCTTACTAGATGAAGCTTTACATTTCGGACAATTTGGGAATGCAAAGCGGTACATACATGCTACCCAAAATGCGTAAATAAAAAAACCTAAAAATGGATTAAAATTAGCTAATAAAATAACAAATAACATTCCCAATAAAAAGCTTAAACCAACTCTCCGTCTTGCTTTAAAATACTTCATCGACTTCTCCGCTAAGGCTTTAAAGGTGTTACTGAGTTGGTTTTATTTAAAAAACTCTGTACCTCAGTTGTTGTTGTAGAAATGTACAAATTAGCCATTGGCCCGCTGTAGCCAATATTAATCGTAAAGCCAATAAATTTGTTTGTAGTAGCATCTAGTATGCCCGTAACTCCAAAGTAACTGTATGACAAATTAATATTCGTTGTTTTCCCTTGTACCGCCGAAGGACCATCAAAAAAGTATCCAAAAAATATATCAGCTCCAAACCCTAAACCAAATCCAACACCGTTTGTGATAAACACGCCGCCATCTTTTTGTCTGTGTTCTTGCTCACCTGCGTAAATTCCAACAGATCCCTCGTAACCAATTCCCAAATAGGCATTAAACCCAACACCAACAACTATTGTTCCTGGATATGAAGGCGGCAAGCTACTACCCGGACTCCAATACCCAGCCTCACCACGTGACGGATTACTTCCACCACCACTACTGCCTCCACCTGAAGTATAACCCCCACCGCTTCCACTGCCTACTCCCGGATTGTAAGTACTAGACCCATCGTTACCACTAGGATCTACATAATTAAGCGGATTATTAAATACGTAAATATACCTGTTGGTTACACTCACTGCTTGGCTTAGTCTTCCTGCAAAAGCGTCTTCTTGTATAAATCTGCCAAGGCTTGCGTCGTAGTATCTGGCTCTGTAGTAGTACAGCTTGATTTCTGCATCGTACTCGCGGCCTGTGTAGGTTTGCGTGGTTGTTAAGTAAGGATCACTACTTTGATCTACGCCCGAAGCATCCGTTATGCTTAAAATTTTTCCGAAGCTTGAGTATTTGTAGCGTTGAACCACAAGGCCACTAGCATTTGTTATGGCACTTACTGAGCCTTGATGATCTTTTAAGAAGTAAAATACGCCACTACTTTTTGAGAGCTTGGCTGTAATACCTGAGCTTGTTACGCTTGCACTCAGCACATTATCCACCGCTTGTGGGTGATTAATGTATTTAGAAAGAAGTTCGGTGTTTGTGGCGTTGTATTCGGCTAAAATATTTTGGCGCTCGTAGATAAAGTATCGGGCATAAGTTTTTGCGGCGTCTGATAAATTGTTAAAGTCTTTTACTTTTTTATATATTCTTCGGCCTATTACGTCGTATTGAAATTCGCTTTCTGAAGTTAAATTACTTAAACTAGCAATGTAATTTTGCGCTTTTACTAATTGATTTTTAGAATTGTAAATAAAGTTATAACTAGTTTCTGTATTATTTTTTGCAACTTTAGTTATTAAATTTCCATTGTTGTCGTAAGTAAATGAAAATTTATCGTCTTCTAAAAGCCTTTGCGCCTGAGCATCGTAAGTGCTGATTAAGTTTTCATTATCGGTAAGCCTGTTGCTGTTTTCATCGTAGCTGAACGACTCATTTTCAGATGGAGTTGTTGTGTTTTGCACTTGGGTGAGTTGTGAATTTTCATCAAGAGTATATTGTTTTTGCGAAAAAAAGTCTTGCTTAGAGATGGCTTGATTTTTAGAATTGTACGCTAAAGTCGTGGTGTCTATATTTGTTGATGACAATTTATGAGTAATACTTTGAAGATTACTGCTTGAATCAAACGAAAATTCAGATTTAATGTTGTTATTTCTGTTTATTTCGGAAAGCCTTTCTAAATCATCAAAATTAAAGGTAATATCTGGCGCCCATGAACTTGAAATTTGAGTTAGTCTATTTTGACTATCGTAAGAGTAGCCTAAATTTCCTAGAGCGCTGCTGAAAGAGCTAATATTGCTATTTTGATCGAATAAATAGTTTAATTCTAAGCTCGGATAACTGAGTAGCTCGCCCAAACCTCTGGTGCTTGTTTTTGTAATTCTTCCGATTGAATCCACATCGAAGTTGATTTCACTATTTACACTACTTGCTTTTGTTAAATTGCCAATAGAGTCATAAGTTAGATTGACTTCATCATCGGGCAATTTTGCTTTTTTAAGTCTGTATAGCAAATCGTACTCGAATGTTTTTACATTATTGTTTGGGTCTGTTTCTTTTGTTTTGTTACCCACTTTGTCGTATTCGAAGAAGTAGCTTTTGCCAAATGAATTTGTTTTTTGAATAACTTCTCCGATGTCATTATAAACATAACTATTAACTAAGCCTTTTGGGCCTGTTACCGTTAAAACATCTCCGATTTTATTGTATTCATAAGTGGTTTTTTGATTTTTTGAATTTGTTGTTGATATTATCCTGTTAAATTTATCGAATTCATATTTGGTTATGTGTTGTGTAGAACCATTTGGTGTTGTGATCACTTGCATTTGATTGCCTGCTAAATCGTTAACAAAAGAAATAGTCTTGCCGCTGTTATCTGTGATGCTAGTTAGTTGTGCTAGTGAGTTATATGAAAAAAGCGTTTGTTGTGATTCAGAACCTTTAGTAATAATTACTTTTGATACCAAACCTTGCGAATTATATTCATAATTTTTAATTACACCATCAGGCATGACTTCAGATAAGAGCTGCCCAGTTGTTGAGTTGTAATTGTATTGAGTTAAGTTATTTTTGGCGTCTGTGTAGGTTAAAATATTACCCGCTAAGTTGTACGTCATTTTGGTTTCGATGCCTGTTGAGATGTCTTTTACAGATAATAAATCTTCTGTTGTTTCGCTGTATTTGTATTCAATTTTTGAATCATCGGCTCTGGTTAACAGAATTGGCTTTCCGTAAATATCGCGTTTAATCTTTGTTATATTTCCTAATGCATCTTTAACGGTTGAAATAAAACCCATATGGTCTTGAGTCATTTCCGTTACGGTTTGATTTTCGTCTTTAACTTGCGTTGAAGCAGAGGCTACATCAAAACCTACACTCTCCATAGGTGTAGCGGTTTCTGTTACATAGTTATTTGAAATTGTTTGAGAAGCTATATCGTTAAAAGTTTTTATAGAGCCATCTGGCTTTTTAACAGACTGAAGGCGATTCCACTCGTTATACGTAAACTCAGTAGACTTAAATTCTTGATTCGTATTTTTTGTCATCATCGATTTAGCATTATATTCAAATTGTTGAGTTGTACTATCTGGGTAAATTACCTTTGTTAAATTATCTCCTTGATATTCGAAGCTTGTACTTCTTCCCGCTGGGTCTGTGATACTTTCTAATTTGCCAAAAGAGTAGTTGTATGTAACTTCTTGTGAATTTGGAAAAGTTATTTTTGTCAGATTTTTTTGGGCATTATAACTAAAGCTTTTGATTTGGCCTAGACGATTGGTTGAGCTTACCTGTAGCCCATCTACATTAAAATAATCATAGCTGCTATCTCTGTACTGGCGGGTCCATGTGTTATCAGCATTCTTAAAAAGGCGCGATTGATTTTGCGTCGACGTTGCAAATGCAATTGCTCCTGATTGAAAACTAGAAAAAATAACTCTTCTAACTTTTTTATGACCCGAATCATTAATTACTAAATTCTGATTTTCATCAAAACCTAGATCTGTTGGTGAACACAAGCTCGCAAACAACGCGGGCTTACCGTCGCCCACATCACTCAATGCAGAGCAGGTACCTTCACCTGCTACTTTATTTGCAATACCAGAATTTAAATCAATTTGTACAACTCGATGATTATTAGTATCTGAGACATATAAATAGTTATTTTGATTATCAAATAATAAACCACTCGGGTTACTAAACGACATTTCTGTCGCTAAAGATTCATCTGATACCACGCCACCGCTACCAATTGGCTTACCTGCTACTGTAGAAATGATCCCTGAAGTATCTATTTTACGAATGTACCCATTTTCAGAAGCCACATATAAATTTTGATTTGCATCTAAGGCTAAAGCCTTAGGATGATAAATACTTGCTGTAATAGCAGCACCACCATCGCCAGCATCTATATTTTGACCATTACCAGCTACTAAAAGAGTTTGCCCAGTACTTGCATTATACGAAATAATTCTGTTGTTGCCCGTGTCAGCAATATATACCAGCCCTGATGCATTTGAAATTAATGCTGAAGGTGTATTTAATTTTTGCAAATCAGAGCCTGGTTTACCTATAACACCAACACTTGGTGTGTACAAAAATTGAGGATTTTGACTTGTGTTACACGTTACAACTTGAATTAAACCGAATGACTCCGTACAGGTACGCTCTAAATTCAGACTAGCGCAACTTAGAGGGCCTTGCTGAGATATAGGTGCACCGCACTCTTGCCCAAAAGCTTGTGAACATTTGATGTTTGTTTCTGACTGGTTTGTTTTTAAGTAAGTCGTAAATCTAAAAGACTCACCTTCGTAGCTAACTTTTGAAGAAAATTTATCGTCAACGTTAATTGTATCGCCTAGTAATTTAAGATCACCTGACTGTCGATAAAAACTATGTTGATTTTTATCCAATATGAAAAATTCGCCTGTGCCAGATTTAAACCAACCACCAGATTCAAACGCTGTCTTAAATTGATATTTATTTGGGGAAAAATTTCCGCTGTAGTATGGGTAACAACCACCAACATCACACTTGGTAGTTGTACTGCAGTTAAATGTAGCTTGCGAAGCAAGTTCGCCAGAAAATATTGGCAAACTTTTTAAATTACTTGCGGTAGCAGTTGTACTCATATCAACTTCTGTTAAATAACTATTTTTTTGATCGTCCTTACTTGTTAAATAGATTTTTGGCCAATTCGATAAATCTACTCTATTTTTTAAGTCATATTTTGCATCTTCGCCATTGAACACCGTACTAATTACATTATTAACTGAATATGTTGAAATGCTACCATTAGCTTCTTCTAACATAACTGTTGAATTCGAAGGGTTATAAATCTTTTGCACACCCGAAATATTCCACCCACTGCCAGCAGGTGAGCTTCGCTTGTTTTGCACTAAAATTCTAGAACTGCTATCTTGAGGCATATACTCTAAAGTAG
>JBEBIK010000161.1:0-5267 GCA_040080445.1 Pseudobdellovibrio sp. | reverse complement strand
AATTTAAAAAATCAATTTTTGCAAAAGATGAATCTGATTTAAGTGTTATTAATGACGAAATCAGTTCACTTTTTAAAGTGATTGAATACATACCTTTTGCCAAAGTCGAAAAAGTTTATAAAAAAACTAATAATAGCAATGACGAAGTGGCACTTAGTTTTTTATTAAAAAGTAATTTTTTTAATGTGAATGAATGGCTGCATACAAAAAATAATCCGCAAATGCAACTGGGACCAGCCACTTTAAAAATTGTTAAAGTTAGTAACATTGAAGTAATTGAACCAAAAACTTCTAAAAAAACCATAAATCCAGCTAAAAAAAGAATGGTCAATTCTGTCGTTGAACCTAAGCGAATGGAAAATGCTGCTAGTGATGGCGCTGATGAAACATTAGAAGTCATTAACTTGGCCAACGGGCAAGTTGTTAAAAAACTTTCATTAAATGAATTACAAAAAAAATCGACGCAACTGGGTCCAATAAAAATTTCTCTTCTAAAACGATTCAGGTCTGCAGTTGTGTCGGCTAATAAATTAGAAGAAAATTTAGACCCCAATTCAAACAACCCAGCCTTAGAACTCAAAATTGAAAAAAACGGACAAAATTTAAGAGAAATATTGTATGGAAGATATGAGCAATTTTCTCTAAATAAAGATGGAGTCTTTGGTTATAAATTTATTTATAAAGCATCTTCTCTGGCGGCAAACGAAATTTCAAATCAACCCGTTGCTCATCAAGGAGCAGCAGTAGCAGGGGTGGATTCGGCAGCATCTGAACCCATTGAGCAAATACAGGCTCCAGATATGTCGTCTATGGGATCAAGAGTTATCGAATTTAAAGTAAACCCACAAGACCCAAAAAGAGTTAAAGTCAGTCTTTATAAAAATAATGAATTTGTACAAAGCGAAATTTTAATTGAAGGACAAAATTTTCAAACTCCGTGGATGGGTATGAAAGTATTTTTGGGTTCTATTCAAGTCGGCGCTGAAGAAACTTCTGAAATTGTTCCCATCAATGCTGAAAAACGAAGTCAGTTGCCTCCAAGCGCAATTAAATTTAGAACCTCGGATGGTACAGCGCAATGGTTAGCTGAAGGTGAACAAAAGCAAGTGACTAGTGGCGATAAAAAATTTGTTGTTTATTTCGGACGCGAATTTGTGGACTTACCTTTTGATATAAATTTGCAAAAATTTACGAAATACGATTACCCGGGAACGACCACCGCCATGTCTTATGAAAGTATTGTGCAAATTGGTAAAACGGGTATTACTAAACTTATTTCAATGAATGAACCTTATAAACAATCTGGATTTACAATTTATCAAGCCAGCTATATTTTAAACCCTGGCGAAACCCCTGTTTCTGTATTTTCAGTCAACAAAGACCCAGGTCGTTTTATAAAATATCTAGGAAGTTTGATTTTAGCTATTGGAGTCATTGTTTATACGTTTATGAAATCTAGTTTTTACAGAAAGATACAATCAGGTAAATCATGAAAAATATTTTAATCATTTTAATGAGTGTTTTAAGCTTAACTTCTTGGTCACAAGAAACTAACTCAGAAACTAATACTGAAAATTCAAATCAACAGCCTGCAATTAATATGCAAATTAATCCAGAAAAAGTATTAACTGAATTAACCACAATTGCTGAAAATATTGAAGTTTCGCCCTTAAACTTACTACCAGTGCAACAAAACGGACGCATCAAACCTTTTGATACATTAGCAAAAGAATCTTTAGTTTACATAACTGGATCCTATAAAAAATTTGGTTTACAGCCTGTGCAATTATTTACTTCATTAATGGCATTTGAAGGGTCGCAGTACATTGAACTTATTGAAATTCGAAGTAAAGAATTACGAGTCGAACTTGGGTTTCAAAAAAGTAAACGCTTTTACAGTGTGGCTGAGCTTGAAGGCTCAGATTTAATGAAAATTGTTGATCCACTGCTCAAAAAACAAAAAGAAAGCCCAAGACTATTAATTGAAACTGAAAAAAAGGCTATTGAAGGGTTTCAACAATATGTATTAGCCAAAGAAATTATCACGGGTCAACTTTTGTCCTCAGCCGTAGATTATAGCTTTATAAATCAAAAACACGGAACAACAGTCTCTACAGAACAGCCGAGTATTAATCAAGAAGTTCAAAATGAACTAAGAAGTTATTTTCGAACAATAACTAAAACTTCTGATGAACAAAAAACGGCATCTCAAAATTTAATAGCCGCGGTAAAAAAACAAAAAGTTCCAGAGTTATTTCAACATTATTTAGATAAAATGGAAATTGAAGTGTTTTACAATTCGGCCAGACTCTTTTTATGGGCCTCGATTCTTTGCTTATTTTTAGGATTATGTTTTTTTACACCTCTGTTTAAAAATAAAATTTCTTACAAGTTAACCCAATTCATTTACATAGTGCCAATTGTTTTTATTGCTTTTGGTTTATCTTTACGAGTGTACATTACAAAATTTGCGCCTATCACAAACATGTTTGGCACAATGATATGGGTTTCATTTGGAATAATGCTGTTTAGTTATTTATTGTTTTTACTTTACAAAAACTACACCTTGCCGGGTATTACTTTAATTGTATCTGGGTTAATGTTGATGTTAACAGAACAGGTACCATTGATTTTAAGTCCTGATTTAGACCCAATAGTAGCCGTTTTACGAAGTAATTTTTGGTTATCGACTCACGTCACAACTATAACAATTTCATATGCGGCATTTAGTATCGCTATGGTTTTGGGAAATATAGCCCTTATCCGCCTTTGGATTTATAAAGATAACGAGGCCTATTTTAAAGAGTACTCCCACTATGCCTATCGAATGATTCAATTGGGATGTTTTTTACTTTCAGTAGGAATTATACTAGGTGGTATTTGGGCCGATTATTCGTGGGGACGATTTTGGGGTTGGGATCCAAAAGAAACTTGGGCCTTAATTGCCGACTTAGGTTTTTTAGCTATTCTGCACGCGCGCATTGTTGGTTGGATGACGCCCTTTTATTTATTGGCTTGGTCGCCTTTAGCCTACTTACTGGTTATAATGGCGTGGTACGGAGTTAATTTTATATTAGCCGCGGGTTTGCATTCGTATGGATTTTCAAGTGGTGGCGCCACTATGGTTGCCGTGTTTGTTACAATTCAAGTAGTATTATTATTGGCAGGTTTAGTAAAAATGAAACAACTTAAAAAATCAAAGGTTCAAACAGTTTAAATTTAAGTGAATTTAAGCAAAAGCCGACTTTTTTTAAAGTTAATTATCATTCTGTTTTGTCAGAATGCCATTGCTATTAAAACTACAGGTCGAATTATTTTAGGTACGGCCGCAGTAACAGAACGTTATGCTTCAAATGCGTTTGGCTCTACGAGCAACGATTTGTTAGTTGTTTCCTCGCGAGTATTTTATAAAATTTCTGAAGTCGGCGAAGACAAATGGGAATACATTTTTGATCTACGCGACAAGCACGATTTTTTTGGTAAATTAAATAAAGAACAACTTCAGCTAGAATCTAAAAATGAATTTCAAATAAGACAAATGAATGCAAGATGGCTTAACCCACAGGGTAGTTGGGCTGCACAGTTTGGACGTTTTCAAGTTTTTGAATCAGGATCAATATATTTAGATGGGTTTGCTACTGAATACAGATTTAACCCTGAATGGAAAACAGGTTTGCTGGCTGGATTAAATCCGAAAAGTGTTGAAATTTCTTACCTTGAATACAACTCAAAGGCTAGTCAAAATGGGGTGTATTTTACTTATCAAAAAAATGATCACGCTTGGAACGAAAATCAGTATTTTACGTTAGCATATGTAAATCAATATTTTAACTCCCAAGTTGAAAGATCATTTTTATACAATAATTTTGTCTATCAATGGGATACAGAATCAAGACTTATAAATTCAGTTTATTACGATGTTGCCCCAAGTGCCAATTTGCAAACTTTAAATTTTATTTATCAACAAAAAATAACTGAATATATAACTTCAGAAATAAGTGCTTTGCATTTAGATGTTTCAGCCTACAAACGTAACCAAAGTGTTCTTGAAAAATTAACTTCAAGCCCCTACGATGAATCAAGATTACAGCTCGAATATAAGTTTAATCAAGACAATTTAGCAATACAAGTTATTTCAGGTAAACGTAAATTTGATGGAAATAAAAAAGAAGAAGTGATTTTGGGATATGACTGGAATAATTTATTTACGAACAGTTTTGATTTGAAAACTCAATTAGGTTATATCAATAATTTTACCAGCAAGGATAATTATATCAAATTAGCATTAGGCTATTATTCTAAAAATTGGGAAATTAACTTTGATAATCAATTAGGCCAAAATAAAAACGATGATGACACAATAACGAGTCCAATCGTTTCTGAAATCGGCATTACTTCATACTTTTCTAAACAACTTTATTTTAATGCAAGTTTTCAACGAGCAGCTGATCAAAACGTTACCATTATAAGCACTTTTTTAAGATTTGGTTATCGTTTCGGAAATCAAGAAATTCCACCTGTTCGCAATGGGGCGCCCCCAAGAGGTGCCCTGTGATAAAACACTTAAATATACTATTCATTCTATTATTCAGTGTCGTGACTTGGGCGCAGTCTGAAGGAATTTTAAATCAACTTTTAGCACCAGGTCCACTTATCAGTGGGCATGCAAAATTAGAAGGTAAAGATTGTTTGAAGTGCCATGAAGCAGGTAAAGGTGTTTCGGTTCCTTTATGTTTAGAATGTCACAAAGATATAAAAACTCAAATTTACTCTAAAAAAGGATTTCACTCGATAGCGATGCAATCTAAAACCTGTATTAATTGTCATACTGATCATAAAGGTCGAGACAACGATACAACTTTAGTAGATCAAAAAAATTTCGATCACTTAAGTAAAACAGGTTACGATCTTAAAGGTAAACACGCAGAGCTCAAGTGCCAAGAATGCCACACTGATAAACGAACTAATATGCAAGTTCGTAAAAGCGATATAAGGTTTTTATCAAAACAGTCTAGCTGTGTGTCTTGTCATAAAAAAGACGACATTCATTTTTACAAAGGAACGTGGGCACAAAAAGATTGCAATGCCTGTCATTCAAATAACTCATGGAAAAATGAATTAACTTTTAATCACAACACAGATACAAAATTTAAACTTATTGAAAAACATGTTGATTTAAAATGCCATGATTGCCACAAAGTTGATAAAAAAAATAATATTTTTAAATACACTTGGCCCAAGTTGCAGCAAGATGGTTGCCTTAACTG
>JBEBIK010000160.1:0-5270 GCA_040080445.1 Pseudobdellovibrio sp. | reverse complement strand
CTTTTTTTACTTTGATTAAAAATAGAAATTAAAACTCCGAACATAATAGCATCAGTACGAAGAGCCCATCCCCAAGACCATTCTGGGCGGTTTACAAAAAATAAACATAAACTAGCAACAATTAGAAAATATTTAAAATAATTTCTAAATACTAAAACTAAAATTGGTAACAAAATATAAAACTGTTCTTCAAGCGATAAACTCCAGTAAATTCCGTTCGGGCCACACTGAGCTTGCCCGCCGTCACCCCAACAACTCACTCCATAAATATTAGCATATTGTAAAATAGCCGCTTTTGCGTCTTGTAAATTTTCAGATATATTTCCAAAAGCTCCTGTGGCATTAAAATAATAAGTCAGCAGTAAATAGATCATGAGCCAAAACCAAGCTGCTGGTAGTATTCTAAAAACTCGTTTGACCCAAAATATTTTGCAAGCTTTCCAAAAGTTAATATCTTTTTGGCTCAAAGTTTTTAAAAAACTATTCATAATAACAAAACCAGAAATAGCAAAGAAAAGGTCGACACCTGCCCAGAAGGTAAAATCAGAATATAAATTCGTAAAAAATTGGTTTGGATGAATTACGAGATAGTATGCAATATGGTGAAATAACGTAAATAAGATTGCAATACCACGTAAACATTCAATTTCAAGATTTTTGTGTGATGAGCTAATGTTGACCTCTCAACACTCTTTCAACAGAACTTTTAAATAACGGATTTTCTGGCTGTAATATCAAGGCTTTTTTATACCATTCTAAAGCTTGAGTCATTTGGTTATCTTCTTCATAGGCATAGGCCATATTATAATAAAGACGTACGTCATACGGGTCAGCTTTTATTCCTTTTAAAAAATAGTCTAAAGCAACTGGTAAGTTTTTTAACTTTAAGTAGACAATTGCCAAGTTATTGTAAGAATTGGCTACATAGGGGTTTAATTGAATAGCTTTTTCATAATTCAAACGAGCTAGCTCTAATTGATTTAGTATTTCATACAAAGAAGCTTTATTATAATAAGATGCCGCATTTGGATGAATTTCAATTGATTTGTCGAAGTGATGCATGGCCATTTCTAAATTTTTCTCATTTTTATAAAGTAAGCCTAAAATATTATGTGGCAAAATAGAATTAGGATTTTTTTCTATATTTCTTTCAAAAAGTATTTTTTCGTCTTGATAATCTGCTACATAGCTCCACGTTTGAATTGCTAGTGCTGCAGCAAATACATATGCAATGACTTTAACGTACCTATATTTGCCATGCATAGTAACCAAAGGAGCAACAAAGCCAACCAAGCCTAAAGTTAAATAGTGTTCGGCCACATAAGAAAAACGCATAAAGTAAATTTCTGATAGCCCTAAAACAGGAAATAAAAATAAAAATGAGAGTATAATTCCAATTAAATAAAATCTTAGCTTATTGTTGTTATTGTATAAATAGTATGCGGCAACCAGCAAGACAACAAGCAAGGCTAATGTAGGCAAATATGAGTACACAGAGAATATGTCTGGTTCTATTTTAGGATGAGTAAACATAAGGTTTATAGGAAAAAAAGTTTGATATAGGTAAAATAAAAAATTTTGCCCAACTAATAAAAACCTTACCAGAACACTTTTATTTAGAATTAACTCAGAATCAGGTACAGGCAAAGCATTCTGATCCCACATAACATTGATTAAGCCAAAAACTAGCGACGCTACTAGAAATGGTGCCGATAGCTGAATAATTTTTTTAAATTTGAAATTTTTAATATGCATATAAACTGCAAACACTAATGGAACCATAACCCACGAAATTTTAGATAAATACGCTAAAGTTATAAAAACAAAGGTAAGAATATAATATTTTATTTTTTGGTTAGTACAATACTTTACAAACAGAATACAGCTAATTAGTCCAAAAATATTAGCTAAATTGGTTTTGGCTTGAAATACCCAACTCACAGCAGCCACATTCATTGGGTGAACTGCAAATATCAATGCAATTAAAAAATAGTTTCTGATTTCTAAAGTTTTGAGAAGCTTACAAAGCAGCAAACAAGTAATTATAAAAAGTAACAAATTTGCTAAATGGTAATAAAAAGCGTCGGCAACATAAAAATACTTAATTAACCAAAAAAAAGAATATGATACTGGCCAGAAATCTACTGATGTTGTTTTTGTCCAGAGGTCTAAAAAATTAGTGCCTTGACCAAGAGCTGAGTTATTTATGATATAGGAATAATCATCCCATATGAATCCGTAGCCCAGCACTCTGTGGTATAACAGTGCTATAACTGATGCTATTACTATATAGACATAATTTTGCTTAAGCCATTTAAACATCTACCTTTATAGTAATAAAACATGTAGTAAATACAATTAGTTTATATCTATTACTTCAGCGCTTCCACTACCCCAACATTGTACAGTTTTACTCGTGCCCACCACCACGCAAGTATAAGCGCCACCTGCTGATATATCGTGAGCAATCAAGACTAAATTTTCTACTCCAATAATGTCTTCGGTATAGCTATCAGCAAAAGTTCCAATTTGCTTTTGCTCATTATGTCCCCAACATTTAACTGAACCCGTGGTCTGTAAAATACACATATGATCACTGCCTATTACATGCTTTCTTACATTTGTAACATTTAACATTTCACGTGGGAATACAATAAAATCTTTTAATTCTGGATTAGGACCATAATCACCAACTACTCCACCTGGTAACATTGGTAAACTTGGGTTATTATATCCCATACAATATTGTTTTGAATCTTTAACAAAGCATAAGTTTCTATAGAATGCAGACATCGACGTTGCATTTTGTATTGGATTTCCATTTATTACTTGAGCTATGTAAGACAAATGCGTAGACCCATTTCCCCAGCATAAAATTTTATTATTGTTCTGTTTTGCACAGAAAAATGAATTAATTAAAGTACCCATTAAGTCGACGACAGGCGCATCAAAGCCAGCAACATTTACTGGTTGATAGACCGAATAACCAGGTACCGCGTGAAAACCATCTCCCAAAGAACCTTCGTCATATAAGCCAGCGCATTTAACTTCACCTGCATTATTTAATGCACAAAGCCCAGTTTGTGTAACTTGTATCTTTTGTATATCACTTAAGTAAGGATTTTTTACTGGTAACACCGATGTGGGAGTTACTGTACTTGGATAACCAAATGCCCCCCATGTATTACTTCCCCAACAATATACTTCTCCATTTTTAACAGCACATGAAAATGAAACACCCAAACTTATACTAGTTACACCAGTCTGAAGACCTGGGTAACTATACAAATTATCACGACTAGACATATTCCAACACTTAAGTTCGTTGTTTTCTCCCATTATTACACATGTTTGATCTCCTAACGACTTAATTTGTTTTACATCATAAATGCGATTAGTGTTTGTCATAGTTAAATCTATCTCCACCGAATCCGCCAAATTTCCACTCGCATCTGAAGCCTCAACGCTAATCTTACGGTCAGCTGGAACTGGTATCGTCACGTCAAAATGTACACCACCAGCACCAATAGTTGTTTCAACAATAACACCTTCAATTTTTACTTTTGAAGTGATGTCATCAACCAAACCAGTAACTCGCACAGTAGCTTCATCAACAACTTGATTTTGTGTTGGAGCAGTTACAGTTAAAATTGGTTTTTTGTTGTCTGGTATATACGGAACACCATCGGTCGAACAACTTGATATATAATTAGTCCAAGCTAAACTCGGAGATGATGGATATAGATTTATAATATCAGAGACTGTCCAGTTAGGATTACATTCTGTAATTGGAGTAATAGTTACTGTGCCTGAACCAATTGGATTGTTCGGATGACACAACCATAAACTTGGCACCACTGAGCAAATATAATCTCGACCTACTCCATCTGGATTTCCGTTATTATCGCCATTGCCTGGACAACTTGGTTGGAACCAGCCTCCGCAGCTACCACCACCGCCACCTGGCCAATCGCCACCTGGGCCCCAATCACTTCCTGAACCCCCGCCTGGAAAGCTTATGCGTGGGCCACCAAATTTTGGAATAGGAGGAAACTCTGGTAATGCGACTTCTTGACATAGAGGCGTGAATTTAAATTCTACTTTTGCACATAGTTCACTACAGAAATAAGTTTCCATAATAAACTGGCCAAGTGGCGAACCAACTACTTGACCGCTACCAGGTACCACGAAGTCTGCAATAAATGGCGCAAAGACTAATAAATCTTTACAACCTAATTCGGAAGTATCAAGTCCTGTACAAATATTCCATCTCTTTATTAAAAAATTTTGAACGATAATAGGTAAGCCCGGTATTTTACGAATAATAAAAGGCTCTGGATATTGGCCCATTAAATATTTAAAGTAAGTTCTATTTTTTGCACAGTCTTTACTAGCTAATAAATCGAAACCTTTACAGGCCATCAAATAACCAGCTTTTGTACGATTAATAGGATCACGGTCAATATGCTTTTTATAGAAACGCTCTACATCATCAACGTCTGGTACTGCATGAGAAAAGTTTTTAGGAATATATCCACCTAATTCAGATTCTGATAAAGTTCTTAAATTATCTAAACCTGAAAGTATTCCATCTAAAGAATTACAAAGATCGCCGCCTGGGTCAGGGTTAAAAATATTTCCTGGGTTGATATCATAACCTGGTCGATTGTAGTCTCCTGTTGGTCCTTTGTAACCCTCAATACCGTCAGGCATGTTACTATGTACTCGAACGTATGTATCCGTGGTTCCGACATTTCCGTATATGTCTGTTCCTGTAAATACTAAGTGATGTAAGCCATCAGCTGGTGCATTAAAAATATAACTAAATGACTTACCGTCAGAACCTATCGTGCCAAGCTGTCCGTTAATGCTAATTGATTTTAGTTTTTCAGAAGCGGTCCCAGATAGAGGTGTGCTGATTTTGTTAGTTAATATATCTATTGAATCTTCTGCTAACGTTAAGCTTAAATCTGCATTAGAATATTGAACGTTTACAGTATGAGTTATATTACCAATGTTACCCGCGCGGTCTTGAGCCAAAATTTGCAATTGATTTTGGCCCGCACTCGAAATGTAATAGTTAGTTGAATAGGAATTAGTAAACGTCGGTTGAGATACCCCGTTAATACTAATGCTCGTTAAATTTTCGCTAAACTGTAAATTAACTGGAACAGATAAAGGTAAACTATTGGTGTATATAGTTGAATTATTTTCAGGCGAGGAACTACTTAGCGTAGGCGCAATGCTATCTTTAATGACATTCCAAGCTG
>JBEBIK010000159.1:0-5272 GCA_040080445.1 Pseudobdellovibrio sp. | reverse complement strand
CCCATGGACCCTGGCTAAATCATTCAAAGGCGCATGTCCCATAGGTCCTTGGCTCAGCCTGCAAGACATAAGCTCTCTTGATTCTTTAAGCCTAGAATTGGTTAAAAATAAGCAATTGGCTCAAAAGGGCCAAGCATCCGATATGATTTTTAAACCCCAACAGCTTTTAGAATACGTAAAAAAACATTATCCAATTCAAGCCGGCGATATTATTTTAACGGGCACCCCAGAAGGTGTTGCCGCCCTAAAAAGTGGAGATCTCTTAACAGCCCGTCTACAGAGTGAAAATCGTGAGATTTTAGCTTGCCACTGGGACGTTATTTAGAGCAAACTTCACCTCGAAAAAAGTTTTTTATTGATCTTACTTTTATAGAGGAGTTGCTATGCAAGATACTCAAACAAAAATTTTATCCTTGGGTAAAGAGATTTTAAAAAAAATTGAATCTCAATCAAAAGCCTCATTGTTTTCAAAAGATTTCTGGTACGGCTCTATCATGGAATGGAGCATGAAAAATGAAAAATTTAAAACCAATATGTTTCGTTTTGTTGACGTACTCCCCGCCCTTAACACTGGCGACGATGTTGCTAAACATTTAAAAGAATATTTCTCAGAAGGTGGTAAAACCGAATTACCAGCCGTGTTCAACGTAGGTTTGGGTTTGGGCTCTTTAGCTCCCGGATTAATGGCTGGAGCCATCAAAAAAAATGTAACCGCTATGGCCAAAATGTTTATCACCGGTGAAAATCCATCTGAAGCCTTAACAGTTCTCAAAAAAGCTCGTAAAAATAATATGACTTTCACAGTTGATATTTTAGGCGAAGCTACACTTTCAGAAAAAGAAGCTCTCGATTACCAAAGACGCTACTTAGAACTCATTGAATGGTTAGCCAAAGATGCCAACACTTGGCCTGAGATTCCGCAATTAGACAGAGATGCTGATGGCGCCATTCCAAAAATAAATGTTTCAGTCAAAATGTCGGCCGTGTATTCGCAAATTAACGACAAAGCATGGGATGAAACAAAAACCATTTTAAAAGAACGCTTACGCCCAATTTTCAAAAAAGGCATGGACCTCGGAGTTTTCATCAACCTTGATATGGAACATTATGCAATCAAGCATATGACCGTAGAGGTTTTTAAAGAATTAATTAATGAGCCCGAATTAAAAAACTACCGCTTCTTCGGTTGTGTGGTGCAAGCCTACTTACGCGACTCATTCCAAGATATTAAAGACTTAACCAACTTCGCACGCGAGCGTGGCACTCCGTTTACTATTCGCTTAGTAAAAGGTGCTTACTGGGATTCTGAAACCATCGACGCCAAACAACGTGATTGGCCCATTCCTGTTTATACGATTAAGGCTGAAAGTGATGCTAACTATGAAGCTTGCGCTAATTACATTCTTGAAAACTACAAACACATTCGCGTAGCACTTGCATCTCACAACGTTCGTACTTTATCGGCAGCTTTAGTAAAAGCTGAACAATTGGGTTTACCTAAAAACTCTTTCGAAATTCAAATGCTTTACGGCATGGCCGAACCTATCAAAAAAACTTTCGCAGATATGGGATACCGAGTGCGTGAATACGCTCCAGTGGGAGAACTTATCCCCGGAATGGCCTACTTGGTTAGACGTTTACTTGAAAACACATCGAATGAATCTTGGCTTCGTGGAAAATTTGCCGATGGCAAAACTTACGCTGAACTTTTAAAAGATCCATCTGTGGGTTTAGTTCCGACTTCTGCTCATTATGAAAAAGATAAAAATTTATTTCACAATGAAGCGCTACTTGATTTTGCAGTAGAAGAAGTTCGAAGCAATACAATTTCAGCCCTAAATAAATTAAGAGCTGAATTACCAAAAACAGTTTTACCCGTAGTGGCTGGACAAACTCACAGATTACAAAAAACTTATCAACGTAAAAACCCTTCACAAACTTCGCAAATCGTTGCCGAAATTCACATGGCCGATAACACTTTAGCTGAAACGGCTATTCAATCAGCTCATAAAGCATATCAAACATGGAAAAAAGTAACTCCTTTTGAGCGCGCAGCTCTTTTAGACAGAGCCGCAGATTTAATGGCTAAAAATAAATATCAATTAATGGCTACACAAATTTTAGAAGTGGGCAAACCTTGGGCTGAAGCCGATGGCGACGTTGCCGAAGCTATCGACTTCTTGAGATACTACGCGCGCCACATGCGCGAATTAAGTCGCCCACAACGAGTGGGTCACGCTCCTGGCGAAACCAGCCATTACATTTACAAACCTCGTGGCGTTGTTACTGTGATCGCTCCATGGAACTTTCCTCTAGCTATCTTAGCTGGCCAAGTGGCTGCTGCTGTGGTTACCGGAAATACTGTAGTGATGAAACCTGCTGAGCAAAGTTCTTTAGTGGGTCAGGGATTATTTGAAATCTTTAAACAAGCAGGACTTCCTCAGTCGGTAATTGAATTCTTACCAGGATTCGGCGAAGAAGTGGGAGATTACTTAGTTAAACATCCGCTCACTACTACTATTGCTTTCACTGGCTCTAAAGCTGTGGGTTTATTAATTTCTAAAAATGCAGCCGTAGTTAAAGACGGCCAACAACATGTTAAGCGTTGTATTATCGAAATGGGCGGCAAAAATGCCATGATCATCGATAACGATGCAGATCTCGACGAAGCTGTTGATGCCGTACTCTATTCTGCTTATGGCTTTGCTGGGCAAAAATGTTCGGCCGCTTCGCGAGTCATTATTTTAGAAGATGTTTATGATAAGTTTGCAGAACGCTTAGTAGAAGCTGCTAAGTCTCTTAAAATTTCTTCAAGCGAAGCCCCTGAAGCTTATTTAGGACCTGTTGTTGACGAAGAAGCTTACTCTCGCTTAATGAACACAATTTCCGACGCTGAAAAGAAATATAAAATTTTACACAAAGGTGATTCTCCTACTGGTGGCTACTATGTGCCCATTACAGTTATTGGCGATGTAAAAGGTAGCGACGATGTAGCTCAGGATGAATTCTTCGGGCCTATCATGGCTTTAATCAAAGCTAAAAACTTAGATCAAGCCATCGAAATTGCAAACTCAACTGAGTATGCATTAACTGGCGGAGTTTTCTCAAGATCTCCTGCTAACATCGAAAGAATTAAACAAGAGTTAGAAGTGGGTAATATGTACATCAATCGCGGCATTACAGGTGCTATGGTTGATCGTCATCCATTCGGTGGTTTTAAAATGTCAGGTATTGGTTCAAAAACTGGTGGGCCTGATTACTTACGACAATTCATGGAGCCCATCGTTATTACTGAAAATACTATGAGACGAGGCTTTGCTCCTGAAGAGTAGATAATATCCGCCCATAACAAAACCAAAAAGTGCACCGCCGACGTGAGCCGAAACCGCCACGTTGGCCACAACTCCTGATGGCTCCCATAATAAATTTACAAAATCAGTCACTAAAAATATCGGAAATAGAAAAAACACAGGCAAATAAATCTGTCCGTAACCATTTTTAATTGGCGCTATTATATAGCCCCAAGGCATAAGTTCCGTAGCTTTAACTATAATTAAAAAGCCCATAAGTCCACTAGCCGAAGCACTCGCCCCAATCACTGACATACCACCAGCCGCATCAAAGAATAAAAACGAGATTCCCCCCGCAAATCCACTGAGCAGGTACACCACACCTAACCAAGTGGTGCTTATAGTTTTTTCAAGAAAAGAAATCATTAAAAACACAACCAGCAAATTGCCAAGCAAATGTATTAAACTTGTGTGCACAAATTGGTACGTCACCCAAGACCAGGGAGAAACTTCAAAAGAACTTAGTCCAAACTGATGCTGAGGAGAATTTAAATAGGTCTCATAAAATTTTGAAACTGTTTTTCTATTTTCTTCAATTTGTACTTGATCTCCAACAAATGGATAATCATTCACACGCTTCCAAAATTTTTGATCTTTTAAGGCTTTAGCATATAATCCATTCATGCTCTGACTTAGATTCTTTTTCTCAACAGGGTCAAGAGTTTGCACATACATCTCAACGACAGAATTTCTAAACTTTTCATCAGTTAAAATTTCACGCATATCTTTATTAGGCCAAGTATCAAAACTAAATAAAATTAAGATATAGAAAAATAAATTCAAGAAAAGCACTATCCATGAAAGTTTAAGTGTAGGTTTTTGAATGATTTCCGAAAACTTTCCCGGAAAAATCATAACTCTCCGATCAAGTCGATAATTTTTTTGCGTGCGTCTACTTCGCCTTCGCTCCCCGAACTAGCCGGAGCTCGCCCTTGATTTGTCGCTTGTCGTGACAGCATCTCAATGACTTGATATTTTTTAATAATTTTCAAAGTATTATATTTATCTATTTTAGCTAAATTTTCGGCCACATCATCTGATTTTTGCAAGTTGAGGCTCAGCTCATATTTAAGCGAAGCTGTTAAAAATGTTTCTGCGTCTAAATCTTGGTAGAGCTCTTCAAGCTTATCATTTAAAAACGAAAACGCTACTTTACACCCCATAGTTAAGCCTGCAAATCTATTTACATCCTGACCAGTACAGGCTTCTTTTAAATATGTTTTTTCTTTTTCAGCATCTTCCGCCGTTAATGATTTTGCGTAGTAGGCTAAGCTATAATCACTTTTACGTTGCTTCCATAAAACAAAATCAGACTCTTTATCTAAACATTCATCTGATAATTGATCTGCTAAATTAAGAGCGACGGCAACTGAAAGTCTTTCCTCAACACTCACGCCTTTTAAGTCTTCGCAAAAAAAGCGCTTATCTTGAAGATCGGCAAAGCTAGACACTCTTTGCACAACTTTTGTATAATTTTTCCAGATATAGGCCGTAAACAACAAACCTACAAATACAACCATTGTAGCCATAAATGATTGCCAGTACTTAAATTCATTTTCAAAACCCAGATGTGCAGAATTTTCTTCTTCTTTGGTGCTCACAATAAACGTATCCGAAATTCGATCATAAAAAGTGCGACGGGCCTTATTAGTCATGACCGATAAAAACGGCAATCCTAAAAACAAAAAACTAAACCAAAAACCAAGCTGACGCAAAAAAGCTCTTATAAAAATTATATTTTGTGTTTCATTAAATTCAATACGCACTTTTAAAAAAAACTGACCTGGTGTTGCTCTCCACACGGCCACAAATAAGCTTTGAATCAAACTAAAGTATAAAACATAAGTAGCAGCTAATATCCAAATAAATAAGTCGTTCTCAGGAGCTGTTGGATTCGACTTCCAAAAATTAAAACCATTATT
>JBEBIK010000158.1:0-5306 GCA_040080445.1 Pseudobdellovibrio sp. | reverse complement strand
TATAAGAGACAGCGCCGATGGCTATACCTGGCATACTGAAAGCGTCATAAGTAGGCCAATCAAAAAGTTTAGGAGCAAGATAATTGCCTAAAAACGAACCGGCAAGGCCTACGCAAATAGTACGTATCCAACCAATTTCTTCGCTTCCTGGAATAATGATTTTTGCAAGCACTCCCACGCCTAAGCCTAATGCGGCCCAGAGAAGAATTTGTTTAACCATTGGGTTTTCTAAAATTGTGTTAAAAAATCCGCTTATGTCCATGATGTACCTGCCTGATGTTGCTGGTTGTTATTTATTTAAGTATCGCACTGTTTTTTTATTGGTCAAGTATCGGCCACCTAACTTAAGGTAGGGTCTATGAACGCAGAAACAAATAAATATATTGTAGGCAAAAAAGCATCTTTATCTAAACTAATAACTGAAGACGAAGTTAGGCAGTTTGCCAAAATCTCTCTCGATACAAACCCAGCACATCTAGACCACCAATATGCCGCAACAACTATGTTTAAAAAGCCAATTGCGCATGGAATGTTAACGGGCGCACTCGTGAGCGCAGTATTAGGAACTGTGTTGCCAGGGCCGGGGGCTATTTACCTTTCTCAGAGTTTTAACTTTCATAAACCTGTTTATTTTCAAGAGACCATCACAGCTCACGTCGAAATCACTCATATTGACGAAAAAGAGAACAAACAAGGGCGTATAGACAAGTTTTTGACCCTCAAAACTTGGGTTGAGAACGCCGAATACACGATGGTTCTATCTGGCGAAGCCAAGGTATTGGTCAAAGGCTAATACCCCCGAGTATTTTTTACCTATGTCTTAATGATATCGACTGTGGTATCAAACACCCATGAATCCAGTAAATTGCACCTCATGCGGTAAATCTAAAGCTCAACTCACTTGTGGTATCTGCGAAGAAACCATCTGTAAAAAGTGTACTCAATTTGTTGATGAAGGTACGTTTTCATTTTTAAAGTGGATTCCCGCTGATTTATCTCACAATGCTTACTGTCCAACATGTCATGTTCAAAAAGTAATGCCTGAGTTAGAAAAATATAATGATTTAATGGCGCAAGCTAAAAATACAGCTGTATTTATGCGCGCTCAAAACAAAGAAGTTCACCGCATTAAACGCCTTGAAGAGCCACTAGAAATTCTTGAGTGCGAAGACCACAACGAACTTATTTTACGTTTAGCATTTTTTGCAGCGCAAATGGGTTATAATTCAATTATAGATGTAAATGTTGTGGCTAAAAAAGTAAGAAGCGGTTCGTATCAAACGACTGTTTACTCTGGAACAGGAATTCCTGTTCATGTTGATCAAGCTAAGCTTATTAAAGACAAATCAAGCTGGTCGAGCCCTAATTAAATTACTGTAAAGACATTATTTCGTACTCTTTGGGCTTATTGCTCTCGCCAATTTTTATTATTTCGCCCACTACTTTTCCAATTAAATTTTTACCGAGTGGACTATCTGGAGTAATCACTTGAATGTGATGGCCAGCAAAATTTAATACTTGGCCGCCGCCTTTTGGCATTAACAACACAAACATTTCTTTATCGTTAGAGCTCATTTTAATTAAAGCACTGAGTGCCACTTTGCTGTCATTATCAAAATTTTTAATTTGCAGAATTTCATAGCTAGCTAATATGGCTTTAATGTCAGAAACACGTTCTGCTTGCGCACCGGCTAAGTATGAAGCCTCTAAGCCACGAGTGTCGTATTTATTTTCAGCCTTGTTGTCTTCGTGGGTGGCGATATCATAGGTATTCATTGCAGCCTCAAGAGCCGCAACTAAATTTTCCTTTACGATAGTTTTTAAGTGATCAATTAATTCAATTTTGTTCATACTAGGAGTTAATTATACAAGTTTGCTTAGTTGCAGATAAGTGATTTGAAAAATCACGACTCGACTAGCTCAGAGTCTAGACCTGAAATTGCACTCTACACAAAGTTATATTCAACTTTGCTCAAAATTTTTGTAGCATTAATTGTCAGTTAAAAAAGGAAAAATATGAAACCATTTGTTAGCATCTTGGCTTGTTCGTTATTTGCATTTAACGCCTACTCAGCTCCTTCACAGAGTACAAAAATTCACAGCTCATATACTTCCTTCAGAGCTCTCGGAATGGGAAATGCTTTTACTGCAGTTGCCGACGATTATTCATTAATTATGTACAATCCTGCAGGTTTCGCAAAAAAGAAAAATAATGAAATTCAAATCTCACTAGTCGGCGCAGGAGTTTCTTCAAAAACAACAACTCTGGCAAGTGATATCAAAACAGCTTCAGACACTGTTGGTACTGATTCTGCAAAAGCTCAGGCTATTTCAGATGTTCTTGAAAAATATTACGGACAATCTCTGGGTGGTAAAGTACAAGCCTTAGAAATGTTTTGGGTGCGTAACGGTTGGGGAGTGGCTTTACTTCCGCTAGATATGACAATAGATATGTCGATTAACCGCCAAGTAGGACCAGCCATCGATCTTAATGTAAAAGGCGACACAACTATTGCTTTCGGTTACGGAACTGAAGTAGGTAAAAATTTAGATGCAGGTATAACGGCTAAGTATGTTCACCGTATTTCGGTTGAAGAAATAGTTCCCGCGTTTGAGTTAGCAACTGATTCTAACGTATTAAGTGATAAACGTTTTAAAGAAGGAACTGCGATCGATTTTGATATAGGTTTTAAATGGAAGCCAGATTGGTTTAATTCTTCAACAGTACAAACAGCTCCTCCAGTAGTCGAAACAATTACTCCGCCAACTCCTCCTGCAGAAGAAGTTAAGCCGGTTGAAGCCACCAAAATTGATGACAAAAAGCCTGAAGATAAAACAGCCGAAGAAGAGCGTAAACCTCAAGCTGAAGGCGACGCAACCGAAGTTAAAGTAGCTGAAGAGCAAAAGCCAGCAACTCCTGCAGAAGCTCAAGCAGAGCCTGCAAAAACTGAAGAAGTTAAACCTGTAGAAGCTGCAGTACCAGCTCCAACTCCGGCACCAGTTGTTGAGGCCGCTAAGCCTGAAACAAAAGTTGTTGAAGAAGCCAAAACAGAAGAAGTGCGTGTACCCGAAAGCAATGAAAGATTTCCGTTAGCATTTGGTTTAGTAGTTCATAACGTTATTGGTGGTGAGTTTTCTTTATCAAAAATAGCAAACAAAAATGCTACTGAAGTGCCAACTAAAATGTACCGTGTAATAGATATTGGTTCTGAATACATGTTAAGAGATGGCGAAGATTTTAAAGTCAGACTCATGCTCGATTTTAAAGATTTATTGCATCCAGAAATCAGTTTAAACAAATCATTTCATACTGGTGTTGAGTTCGATTACTCACCAAACACATGGTTTAAGAGCCAATTTAGAGCGGGTCTTAATCAAATGTATTACACAGCAGGAGCTTCATTCTTATTCGGTATCTTTAATATAGATGCTGTTACTTACGGAGAAGAAGTGGGTACACAAGACACGAAGCTAGAAAATCGTGTCTTTGCGGCAAAACTTGGTTTTAATTTTTAATTAAAGGCAAATAAACGCAGGGTTGGCTAATTTACCCTTCAAACATGCACCTATTCCCGCCTGAGTCGCAGTAGGTGCTTCAATTGCTAGTTTTAGTTCTGCACAATACGACTTTGTTGCATCAGAAGCCGAAGTTAAATCGCTACAAACAGAAGCATAAGTGTTAATCACGATTTCACCCATTGTTGCGTCAGGGATACTTGCAAGAGCTGCTTGTATTTGGTCGGCAGTCGGCGATCCAACACCTGCAATAACAAAAGCAGCAGTTCCTATTTTAAATAATGAACTTAATTGTGTGTAAAACTTTACTCCAGAAGCGCCGCACTCAGTAAAGGCTTGGGCTGCCAAAAGGTCAGTTGAAAAGTGAAATGTTGTTAAAGCATTTACAGTTGATGAACAAGTTGTTGTACATTGTTCTGGGCTATTAATAGCATCGATCGCATTTAAAAACGAAGAAGGGGTATTATAACCTTCCGAAATAAAAATCGCCGAACATCTAAGGCTAGAAGCATACGCTGTAGTATTTGTAGCGATTTTAGCTACGCAGGCTTGTGCTGCTGAAGGCGCGGCGGTATTCAAACATAATTGAGCATTTTGTAATTCATCAGTCTGTGTTTTTTGACATGATGAAAAAGTGGTTATGGCTAATGCTGCGGTCAATGCTAAGACAATCTTGTAGTTGTTCATGTGGTAGTTCCTTTTAGTGATGACTTATATTCGGAGTAAACCAGACTCGACTTTAGTGAGTTTGTGTTTCTTTATGAGAAAAACCACTTTATTTTCTGGGTACAAAACGCCCAATTATGGGGAGAAAGTGCCGACCACATCTCCGTAGATCCACCCTTTGCCACCGCCGTGTCGCATTTTACCAGAGACTTTGCCGTTACTAACAATTAGCTCTAATAATCCGACATCGTGGATTCCGCTCTCTTTTATGTTCAGAGTGCTCGCACCACTGCGTGTAACACGCCCTACAACGGTGAAACCTGATGTGCCATGGATGATAACATTACTTGAAGTCACAATGCCGTTAGCGTCTGTTCTTATGTCAAAAGCCCCCTGCATGTAAATGCCTCCATCCAAGCCCCCGCCGTCTCCGTCGCCGTTAGCACGATTTCTATTACGCATAGCAATTCTTTCAGCTTGAGAAGGCGGATTAACGTTTCCTTTTATAATTGCGGCAGTTGTGCCTGAAGCGCCACCACCAGAAGAAGGGTTTCTGCCGCCACTTTGTGATTCAGGAACCAGAGCATTATAAAGTTTGTTAATCCATGTTTTTAATTTACCAGTAACTGCGCCATAAATTAATGCGCCAACAGCAGCATAACCTAAAATTGTGCTTATGCTTGGCATTTTAAAACCAGAGCTTTCTTCTTTACTAGCTGCTTTTAGTGGAACAGTCGCTGGAATGGCAGCTTCTTTTTTTTCAGGTTTATCGCTAGTAACTGTATTAACTTTTTTTACTGATTCTAATACCGCTGGCGCAACAGTTCCGACTGCCGCAGCTTGTGGCTTTGTATCTGCTGCTAATTTGTTTTCAGAGACAGAAGCCGTTGATCTTTCTGTTGTAGTTGCTGTTGCAACTTCAGGAGTAGCTCGGGCAGCTTGAGTGTAGTTTCCATTTAATGACGGCTTTACTGAGCTAAAGCACTCATTTTTTTGATAAGAAGAATTTTCTTTAGAGCAACTTGTAAATGCAAGATCAATTTTTTTGGCTAATTCAGGAGACATCTGCTCGCAATCTTCTTTTTTATTTTGAGCGTATTTTTGGTTACAAAGACTAACACCTG
>JBEBIK010000157.1:0-5312 GCA_040080445.1 Pseudobdellovibrio sp. | reverse complement strand
TTCATTATAATAAGGATAGTAGGTATTTAAAAAATCAATTTTTTTATAAAATAGATTTTTAATTTTTTGATCACGAGCTAAATCATCTTCGTCGTAAAGTTGATAGAATAAAGATTTAAATTTTTCGTATCTAAGTTCTGTGCCCGCAGCTTTATTAAAAAAAGACTTCTCTAGACTGTCCCAAGCCACTTCTTTTGAGAAGTTTTTAACTGCGGCTAATAAGTTTTGAATGTCTCCCAAGCTACCCAGCTGAGCCACCACATCTTTTTTATAAGTGATACCTTCTTCTTCTAAGTAAAACTGCAATACCGGCCAGTACTTTTCAATATCCGCACAAATTATGGCCATTTTATCAAGAGCCACTCCTTGATCGGCCCATTTTCTTAAGTTAGAAACCGCAAATTTAATTTCTGCTAGCTGTGTAGAAAGTCTTACAAATTGTGGCTGAATTAAATGGTAATCAGCGCTTTCAATTGGCGCGTTAGACTCTTTACCGTAGCCAAAGTTTTCTTTGTAGGTATTTAATAAGTAAGGAAATTTATTTTTAAAAATAGGTTCAGGAGTAATAATCACTACATCTTGCTTTTGCGAGATGTGTTTAAATAAGCCCATCTCAACGCTACTGAGTTCGCTCCCGAGATCTACAAATATTTTTCGATCCCAACTTAGTAAATTTAAATCGAGGCTTTGTAAATAAGCTGCTGCCCATTTTGAATCTATAGTTTTTTCTTTATTTAAAATATAGCTTAAGCAAACTTTGGCTAGCTGATACCAACGCGTCCATTTTTTAGGCTCGCTTTGTGAGGTCAACCACTCTTCTAAAATATCGTCACTAGCAGGATGTAATAATATGGGCGCAAACTCTTGCACCGCTTTATTTAATGTTGAAACTTCGCTATCGATAATTTCTAGGGCTACACCATGAGCATCGACAAAATTATGTACCAGCGACTTTATAAAATCGCTAGAAACTACATTGAGCGTAGGATCTAGGCGTCTAACCCACAATCGCCAAAAATCGCTCACGCGCAAAATCGCGTCGTCGGTGTAGTAACCGTATTTTATTAAAGACTCATTTTGAATTTCTTGTTTGGATTTTAAATCAGAAACGATCCAAGTGTCTTTGAGTGGATCATAGGTTTTTAAGAGTAATTTAATTTGGTTGGGGTTTTTTACTTTTAAAAACTCTAGCATGAAAAGACTATAACTATCTTCTCTGGTTAAGTCTTCTCTTTTTGCCGTTCGAATCTTTTAATTTAAAGCTTTGATCTAAATCTAGTTCAAAAGTTAAGCTAACGCTGTATCTATCATTTTTAGACTGCCCAGAGTAAGTGCCCAGCTCCGCTGTGTAAGCCGCCGCATCAATCTGAAAGAGCCATAAATCTACACCAACACCATAAGATAAATAACCCTGATTAAGGCCTGCTCTAAGATCTAATGGACCTAAAGAAGCTTCAGTACCAAAATGAATTTTTTTACTGAAGGCTTCACTATCATCTCTGATAAATTTATATTCAAACGAATGGGTAAAATCTAAAATGCCCACCTCTTGATTTAAAGATACGCCTAAAATTAAATTGTCTTTTTGAGTTGGCGGAGGCTTCGTACCCTGAGTCATGCTAAAAGTAGTTTGCCCCACATCCTGCCAAACCAACGACAGAGTTGGTTTTAATGCATGATCAAATGTCTTCATAAAAGCTAAATCCACAGCGTGACCAACACCATGGTCTTGAAAATTATCGCTAGCTATATTATTGCTGCTCGAACCTATAATAGAAGCTACGCCTATGTCCTCTTGCCCACCCCAACGCTTAATGTGTCTCAAGGTTAAACCAAATGAAGTCTTATCATCTAGAGGAATAGATCCGCCGATAATATACCCATAGTCACTTATAAAATTCATATTAAAAGTTGGAAATGTTGGATCACTAAATTGCATCGCTGTATAATTATTACTATAAACTCCAAAGCCAAAATTAGGAATTACAAAACTGGCACGCCCCGTTACATCCGCCGTTAAAAACTTGCCATATAAATTATTAATATCAGAAGCAGCAAACGAACCGCCCTGAAATTGCGAGCTAAAATCTAATACATCTTTTGAAATTCCCGCTTGCGCCTGAGCTATAATAAAATCAAAACCCTCCACTCGGGCCAAAGCCGCTGGGTTTAAAAATAAAGCCCTGGCTCCGCGTATGTGAGAAACGCAAGTTCCGCCCATACCTAAACAGCGCGTAGGCAAACCCTGTTGATACAGTTCACCTGCAAATAAATTTAAACTTAAAAAAAATACCGCAAAAAATTGAATCACGGGCAACTCACAGGAATAAGTAAGGGGTTAGAGCCATCTGCCAAGCCCACGCCGTAATCTGCTGTATTTAATAAATCTTTCATAGTGTCGCGTATCGGATTAGTAATCAAAGCAGGATCGGTATTCGTGCACGCAGCGCCCGCGACCGTACTGCAAACGTTAATTGAATCTGAAATTGCAGTTGAAGAAGACGCCCCAATTTGCGAAGTCGAAAGCGCATCAAAATTAGTAGCCATATAGGCATAACCTAAAACCACATTATCAATTTGTGCATTCGTTAAACCACAAGATATGCCTACAGCATCTTGCACTCCATCGCCACCCACCGGATTATCATCGGTGTAAAAACGTGTAGCCGAACCTAATAAAACCATTCCAACCACTGCTGCAAAAGCATTTTGGTTAAGTGTTCTCTGAGCTTTTGTACCAATTAAATCTATAGTTTGTAATGAAGTTAAACAATCAGCTGGGCTAACCGCTACACCAACGAAAGGGTCTGACATTAAATGAAAAGCGCTTCCAGTATTTGCTGCTGCCAAACGACCAGTATAGTCTAAAAAATTTAATCCACATTTACCAGCATAGCCACTGGCTAACACTTCACGCGTAGCTACGTTCGTTTGCGCTAACGCACTCATCGACAGCACAATCGCAATCGCATCATCATATCGTTGTTGGTTAACCGCCACTTGCGCATCAAACAACAAAGCATCATCTGAATTCTTAGAAGCCATTTCGCTAAATAAATTATTCTGAGCACAGCTCATAATAAAAAATATAACACTAAAAATAGCTAAATTAATTTTCACTTAAATAAACTCCATTAAAATCTTAAAGCCACTTTCATACTTAAACGTCTATCTTCTCTAGGGGCAGCTTCGGTTCCGATCTCTTCTCCGTAAGTACTCAACTGCCACATAAAGAACTCTGAAGCCACCTCTACACCTGCTGTAGCGTACCTTTGATTATAACCTAATCTTAAAAAGAAAATGTCTTTGGTGTTAAATTCTATGCCTAAATGCGCTCTCTTCGCGCTGTCAGTATCATTACGAGAGTTGGTAATATCACTGTATTCTAAAGTCCACACACTTCTGAAGTTATTTGAATGAATCGGAAATATCGCTAGGGCGGCATCCACACTCTGTTTAACAGTAGCTGGGCGTGTAGCCGTACGCATTCTAAAACCATCTTTTTTATCAAACACCGAATCACCCACATCACGAACCACAACCCCCAAAGTAGGAATATAAGTCCAAGGTGCTTGTATTAATAAACCGGCATCAAAAGCAACCGCCGTACCTTCAGAACCAATAGTTTCTAAATCTGTAGGCCCCGCAGTCGAAAGCGCTGCATTTTGCACTTCAATACGATTAATAAACTTAGCCGACCCACCAATTTTAATACGACCATCAAAAAATCTTAAATTAGCGCCAAACACTGCGCCCACATCATTTATATATTTAGTGTCCATTAAAGTTGGATCCGCCGAAGTAATTTCAGCACTAATTTCGTTTTTATAAATTAAACCAAAGCCCACATTTCTGCGCACAATGACTGGCGAGAGCTGCTGCTTAGCACGATAGTAGGTATCATTTTTAGTGATTAAACTATCCATCACCGATTTAATATCAATTTGTGTAGCCGTTAAATTAGAAGTTCCTTCTATTTCCGGATCTAAAACAGTTCCATAAACATCGCGTACGCTTCCTAAGTTAGCTGGATTTCTAAATAAAGATGTATCATCACTCGTAACCGCAATAGAAGCGCCACCCATACCAAGGGACCTTGTATTATTATACAACTCGAACCACTCGTTATTGGCTTGAGCAGTTAAGGCTAAGAAGCTTGAAGCTATTAATAAGACACTTCTTGTGTAGATGAAAATCCGTTTCATGCATAACTTATCGGTATTTTTTTGAAATGACTTGAGTCAAGTTGAGACGCTGGACTTTGGTTAATCCCCATACTAGGCCAAGGTAAAACAAAAGCACTTTTTGCTTAAAACTCGGCGGATACTTATGATTTAAGCAAAAAGTGCTTTTGTTTTACTTAGTCCTTTTAAATTCAAATTGATCTGTTATAAGCTTTAAAAGAGGGATTATGATCATATTCAAATCAATTTTACGTAGCCTAATTTTTTCAATATTAGCCATCCCGACCATAACCGTGGTGCTGCTGTCTTACTTGTTAAGCACAAATAACGTAATGGGGCTTAAAGCTGCTTATGATTTTGTACTTAATAAAGTTTATTATGGCATATGTTTTCAAGGTGGAGCCTTTGATTTTTCATTAAACTGCGTTGCCGAGAGAAGTTATTTAGTTTTATTCATCGCTGTGGGCGTTGGTTTTCTTGCTCTCATTTACACATTATTTGAAAAAGCATTTTTAAATACTTGGATCGGTAGAAAAACAGCAAGTGCCGTATCGGTTACTGTTTTGTTTTTGCCTGTGCTTTACTACGCCATATTGTATTTACCGATTTCTTGGGATGCCAACAACCCTGCGGCGTTTATTTTTATGTTAAGTTTAATGTCGGCTCACATTGCTTCCATTATTTTTTTAATTCGGGTTCATTCAATCGTTTTTAATAAACCCGTCGATAAAAAGAAAATTTTGAATTTTTGACGGTGAGGCCCAAGTCGGAATGTATACGAGTAAAATGAGAAAATAACGTGTATTGCGCATACTTATAGACTCCATAGATTAAGAACTTATCGGCTTATTGTATACACGTATAATAAAATGAAACGGTCAGATCTGATTTTTTGAAGTTATCACCGAATCTCCACACACTCCAAATAATACATGAAAGAACCAGTAGGGCTCCCAGTAATTTAACTATAACACTTTGTACTTTAGCTCTCTGCAGAGTTTACATACATAATTTTAGATATAATTTTCTCAAACTGGTCCCTTTAATTGCGTATTAGAATAAGGCTCATATTCTGCAAATAAAGCCGACATGAAAATCCATTGTTTAAAATGCAAAGCCCCCTTCCGA
>JBEBIK010000156.1:0-5354 GCA_040080445.1 Pseudobdellovibrio sp. | reverse complement strand
TGGTGCAGTTGTTCAACAAGGCACTCCACTGACGACGGGTCTACATGAAATTTCTAAGTTCGATCGTGAAGCTCTAATTACAGCCTTGCGAACTGACCAAGAGGGTAAGAGCACTTTTCCGGAGTTTCTACAAAGTGCTTGGAAAGCAGGAGTGGTTGGATACGATGTTGATTTCTTGGAGCGAAAAGTGACCTACTACGGCCCAGGCGGAGAAAGCTATTTAGAGGAATATCCTTCTGTAGAATTGAAAAGGTAAAGGCAAAAATAGAATTTAAATTTGAGTCGCTGTCGAAATTTGTAGAAATCGCAAATTACATCGTAATGAATTCAACAGGTTACAAAGTTTTCACTACCCCATCCAAATTTTTCAAATGAAGTTCAATATGAAAATAATATGGTGCCTAGTATTTATTTTTTTTTAACAATCAGGGTTTTGCTATCGACAACCCAGACGCACAAAACTACGTCGCAGATTTTTTAAAGCATTCAATTAAATTAGAAAATATTCGTGACGCTAAAACCGATATCAAAGAAAAAACTTATAGCTTCGCAAAAAAAATGGTTGCAGTTTCGTGATGCTGAGATTGAATTTATTGATCAAGAGTGGACTACGGAAAACTTTGGAACCTCATCGGTAATTTCACGCCAAATGTATCATTGTTCTATAACTAAAAATCAAATCCTACTTTCGCATGACCTTATATATTTTAAATCTTTTTTCGGTTGAATCAAGCTTGTGGTAATAGAGGCTATTGCCTCCGTCATCTAAACTTACGGAAGGGCCTTCTATGATGTTTCCCTTAATGGCCGATATAATTTGTCCGCGACCAAAGCTTTCATTTGTAGATTTGCGTTTAGCAACAACAATGCGAAAATCGTCTGGTTTTACATTCGGTGACGTCGTTAAAATGGTGTAAAAAAGTTCAAGCTTATTTTCGCTGAGGCTTCCAGCGTAAACGCGACACTCCGGCAAATTTACGTTGGCTAAAATAAAGCTACTCTCTTTGTTTGGCATCGCTACGCGTTTACTAACACCATCGGAAAACGAAACATTAAATAAGGCTAAATAGCTGGTGCGTGGCGCTTCTGTTTGATTTACAAAATCAGCCCGCGAGGAAATCATAGTACTTCCGTCCCATGATACCTCACCATCCATATCGATCATTAATTTGTGAGCACGAGTGACATAGTCGTCTGCCGGTTGAATATTTTTTAATTCAAATTGATTTTTAGCAGTCTCAGTTAGTTGAGCAGAGTAAATAGACTGATAGTTTTTGCCGTAATCGCGTAAAGAAACAAAATAAAAGTTTCCGAATTTATCGAGCCCCGGTGTGCCATCAAGCTTATTGCTGTCGGCGCCCTTGAGAATTCCTTTGTAAGTATAACGATTCGGATTTTTAATCGGGTTCTCTCGAACGGCGTAATGCACATCCATATCATCGCCATTTATTGCCTTATTATTAAAGAGTAGTAAATTTTGATCGGCTGAAATACGCGGCTCCATGGCACTGTCATCGTAGCCTATTATTTCAATAGATGTTTCATTTTGCCATTCGTTATTTTCTGAAAAGAGATCGAGACAACTTGTGTAACGACTTTGTCCGCCCTCGGGAAGTAGTTTAGTTAAAAGACTGCATCCCGATAATATAAATGTAAGAATGATTAACAAGATTGTCCGAGAATTTTGCTCAATTAAATTATTCATTTTTAAATGCTAGCGTTTGCCACTTTACCTGTAAATCAGATAATTGATATATGTAATCAATTATCTCTATTATTTGATTATATTTTTTTGAGTTCAACTTTTTGTGCCGGTACTCCGCCCCAAGTTTCGCCAGGAGGAACAACTGTTTTTGGTAGCAGCACCGACATTGGCAGTATTTTAGCTCCGTCGCCGATCACCACTCCACCCATAATTGTAGCTTTTAAACCAATCGTACAACCCGCGCCAATCTTAACAGGTGCAATAATTAATAATCCGCCTTGTCCGTAGTGAGCCACCAAAGTGGCCGAACCCCCTATTGTCGATTTTTCGCCTATTTCCACTAACGAAGGGTCCGATATCCAGGTTGAATTTATTTGAACGCCTTTGCCAATTTTCATCCCCATCATTTTGTAAAACATAAGACCCAGTGGTGACGGAGTTATGAACTCTAAAAAAGTAAAGCGCAGTAAATAAGTTAAGCCATTATGTAAAAACCAGCGGAGTGATTCAAATGAATAATATGGGCCTCGCCACTCTTTCAAGCGTCCGACGCACACAAAATTTACTGCGGGCGCTACAAATACGAGCGTGAACCCATAAACAAAGTATCCCGTTGCGAAAGAAAGTGCATACACAAAACTTTGAAAAAAAAAGTTTTGCTCAGCCACTAAAGAAGCTGTCCATCTAAAAAAACTTACACTCGGAACCAAAGCGATCGCCAAAACAAAACAGGCAAAAAAATACACCGGTATCATTGTTAAAATATGCATAACTACTTTAAAGCGGCGTAACAGCACTTCAAATAATCCCTTTAGACCGCTGTGTTTTGAGCTGGTTTCATTAATATCAATACGTTCTTGCATGAAAAACATATCGGAATAACAGGTCACTAAAATGAACGATATTCTTAATTTGAAACAAAAGAATTAGTGAATACTAAAAAGAGTGGGCAACTGTAATAAAGCAGCTAACAGAAGATACACGAAAACGTGGAGTATAAGCTACACTTCGATACAAAGTACCAGTTACTTCAACCAAACCTCTTAATAGGTGGGTAGTAATTTCAATAACTTGCAGAGTTTTTGTTACTTCATACAGTTTTTTGCAGTAAAAAGTTCCCTTTTTATAGAGCTCTGATATACAACTTAAAAATGCAAGATTTCAAACCACCAAAGCCTCGGAAAAATAAATATCCTGCTCAAGGCATCACATTAGAAATGATGGTTACTGACCTCGTCGGCGTTTACGGTTGGAAAATGCTGGGTGAGAAGATCTATATTAGATGCTTCAACCTTGATCCAAGTATAAAATCCAGTGTTAATTTTCTCAGAAAAACTGAGTGGGCCAGAAAACAGGTTGAAACACTTTATAACTGGCGAGCGGATACCGGTTGGGATCTTAGAGATGATTCAGATCCGACTCCAGTAACAAAGCAATTTCCAGAACTTAACGTCGGTAAGTATGAAGAGTAAGCACCCACCAGAAGGCGTCACTTTAGAAATGATGGTCACCAAGCTCGTTGAAGTTTACGGCTGGGAACGCCTTGGCCAGAAGATAACAATTCGTTGTTTTAATGAAAACCCAAGTATCAAATCGAGTTTAAAGTTTTTAAGAACCACTCCTTGGGCGCGTGAACAGGTTGAAGATCTTTTTAGTTGGCGCGACCGCACGGGTTGGGACCCTAGAGATGATAATAAGTAAAAACAAAGGAAGCCAATGCCATCATTCGATATAGTTTCAGAACTTAACATGCAAGAAGTCGATAATGCCATTAATCAGGCCATTAAAGAAATTCATGGCCGTTATGATTTCAAGGGCAGTAAAGCCGAAATTAAATGGGATAAAAAAGAAATTAATTTAACAGCCGAAGACGATTATAAAATTGGCGCTATGGTCGATAGTATTCAAAACAAAATGGGTAAGCGTGGAGTTGATCTGCGAGCCATTAAGCTTGGCGAAATCGAACCTGCAGGTAACCGAATGTTCAGAATGAAAATTACTTTTTCGCAAGGTATTGAAAAAGAAATTGCCAAAGAAGTGATTAAATTTATTAAAGATGCAAAATTAAAAGTTCAAGCTCAGATTATGGACGATAAATTACGTGTAACCTCTAAGAGCATTGATGAATTACAAGAAACAATGCAAACAGTGAAAGGTCATAATTTCAAAGTGCCGTTGCAGTTTGATAATATGAGATCTTAAATATGGCTAGCGAAAAAGAAATCAAATTAGATGGTGAAGAGTATATTTTATTGCAATCGCTTTTAAAATTTAGCGGTTTGTGTGATACAGGCGGTGAGGCTAAGGCTGTTATTGCCGATGGGTTAGTGCAAGTCGATGGCGAAGTTGAAACTCGCCGTGGCAAGAAGATTAGAGCTGGCCAAGTGGTTTTTTACGACGGGCTTAAGGTTAAAGTCATTGATTAAAAGGTTTTTAGATATTCAAAGTGATGGTCTTTTAAGTGAGATACTCCATGAAGAAGATTTTAGAATGCTTCTTAAAATAGGAGCAATCTACGTTAACGGCGAACGCCAAACAAAAGATAAAATTGTTTCTGAGCATAGTGATGTACACGTTTACACCGAACCTAAAAGGTATAAATGTGATTATGACTGGAGTTCGCTGATCGTTTTTGAGAATGATTTTTTCTTGGTTTTAAATAAACCGTCAGGAATTCCCTGCCATCCGGTTATTGATAATGCGATTGAAAATTCTCTCACACAGGTGAGTCTTGCTCGTAAATATCCACTTTTTATAACTCACAGACTCGATAGGCTAACTTCGGGTTTGATTGTGTATGCAAAAAAACAAGTATTTGCAAAAGATTTTAATAATCAGTTACGTAAGCGCAGTGTTCGCAAAAAATATGTAGCCTTGATTGAAAGTTCAGAAATACTACCAGCCAAACTAACTCATTATATGGACCCAGCAGTTGGGCTACCCAAAAAACTATCGAATCAGGAGACTGCGGGATGGCAGATTTGCGAGCTCGAAATTCTAGAGCAAAAAGATAATTGGCTTAAAATTAATTTGTTAACGGGTAGGACCCACCAAATTAGAGCGCAATTATCACAGATAGGCGCTCCCATTGTGGGTGATTCGCTTTATGGGGCGAAGTTAAATTTTAAATCAGATGCAATAGCACTAAGGTCTTGTGAAATTGAATTTAATTTTTATGAGCAGCGTATGAAATTTAACCTCCATGAATATTTTGATTCATTCGATTTTGTTGTCGAGTAAATGAATTTGTATCAATATGAAACGCAAAAAAATGTGGGTTTATGACTTAGGTCGATTAAGTCGCTAAAATAACCTTACTTTGTAACGAAAGTTTTATATAATTTAAGTATGCTTCAAGAAATAATAAATAGTTTATTTCCGCTGTTTTGTTACATTTTAGTAGCCTGCGCTGTTTACGTATTTTACGAGAGCCGACTGCCTAAAGGTAAATCTAAGTACAAATTTAAATCCATAATTAGTTACTGCTTTCCGGGCCAATTCTATTTAACTAAATCAGCCAGCATAGATTTATTTTTTTCGCTACTCAACGGGCTGGTTCTAGTACCCATTATTTATACAGTGTGGGGATACATTCTTTATCGCTTACAATTTGATAACCAAGCAGCCGCTATGGGTAATGCTTTATCTA
>JBEBIK010000155.1:0-5359 GCA_040080445.1 Pseudobdellovibrio sp. | reverse complement strand
TCATAAATAGACACACCAAATCCCCTTAAATTCGCCAATAGCTTGGAATAAACCATGCACCCATACCTGTGCATGAAAAAACTAATACTGTATGTGGTAGGCGGTTCGCTGCTAATGGCGCCACTCAGTTCTTATGCCATTTTGGGCGGTAAGAATGTTGAATATAAAGATTATAAAAAATCACCACTGGTGGGTGTTTTGCATTCTGAAGACCGTGTAAATGGTTTTTCATCTTCATATTCGCAGCCACTGCTTTGTTCGGCCACTTTGCTTAATGCCAGAACGGTATTAACTGCGGCTCATTGCGTGCCCGATGGTGAATATATATATGTGAGCCGTTCGCTAACCCCAAAAAGCCACAACAACACGGTTGAAATTAGAAAAAGTCAGATCTTTATTCATAAAGAGTTTGATAAAAAAAATCATATAAATGATATCGCGATTATTAAGTTAAATGAAGATTTAGAAGACACCTCAGAAGTGGGTTACCCCTCATTAAGCGAAACATCAGAATATGAGAATTACAATTTTTATGGCTATGGTAAAGACAAGCGCGGCAATGACGGACAATTGAGATTAGTTACCAGAACTAAGGCTGATCTAAAAGCAAAAGCGAATATGGATACACTGCCTGAAAATTTTTTAGAATTTGATCAAACTAATGGAATGGGCATTTGTTCTGGAGATTCGGGCGGACCAATTTTGACGGAATCAGAAGGAAAGAGTTTTATTGTAGCCATTCACACGATTGTGCTAGTTCCTAAAAGAGCTAAATTATGTCATTACAGTGGAGTGTCTACGAAAGTTAGTACGGTATTAGATTGGATTAAGTCGTATTTAAAATAATTAAGGATTGGATGTAATATGAAATTAAGTGTAATTTTTGTTTTATTGAGTGCAGCTATTTTAACTGGATGTAATTCGAAGTCTGATAAAAATAGTGATAAAGCTGGAGGACTTAACGGCAAAATTGGTGCAGGTCCCTCTGATTTAAGCGAGCTTTCTGTGAGTGAGTTTAAGTGGGCCAAAAAGATTAGTTTTAAAGATTCAGAAAAAGTAAGCGAAAACAGAAAAAAAGCAGAAGGCGAAAATATTGAAGGTACTAAATTCTTTTTAACTATTCTTAAAAATGAAATTGTCGATTCAAAAAATATCGAGAAAGCGCAAGCCCGCTGTGAGATTTCTACTTGGCGTAAAGCAAATGAAAATGTGGATAATTTAATTCTAGATGATAAGTCAGAGCCTATGATGGCTAACGAATATAAATACAATTTAAATGCATCAGAAACAAACGGGTCTGGCCAATTAAGTGCAACTCTAAAATTAAAATTTTCACGTGCGAGCGGTGGTATTAATTTGGCAAACCTTGTAGGAGAAGATGCGATCGAGATTAACTGTTGGCAAGTAACTTCAAAAGCCGAGTTAAATAATCAGTTGAGTGAATTTTTAAGCTTCAAAAAGCGCGAAACAAAAAAATAAAGCGCTTAGCGCCTTACTTCTTATTCAGTTCTTTATCGAATTTTTTTCGGTCTTTGTTTACTGGAGTGGCTTTTTTAGATTTATGTCTTACGTCACGTCGGCCGTGAGTTTCTTCTGGTAGATCTTGCATGAATACTCTGAGGGTTGCCGCTTCATTTAAGAAAACCATTTGGCCGCGCTCTAATTGGCCAATGCGAAGTTTGCCTATAGCTACGCGGTGAAGTTTTAAGACGTCAAAACCGATTTTTTTAAACATCTCACGTACTTGGTGATTTTTACCTTCGGTGATGATGATTTTATACCAGTCATTTTTTTCTGAAGTTTTTTTGCCAGGGATCTTTGCCATTTTAATTTTTTCAACGTGTTTGGCTCTTACACGTCCACCGGGAATAGAAACGCCAGTTAATAATTTTTTAATTTGGTATTCTTGTGGTTGGCCATCTAATTTAACATGGTAAGTTTTAGTTACTTCTGTTTTTGGATGCATTACTTTTTGTGCGAACTCGCCATCGTTAGTTAATAAAAGTAAGCCTTCACTTTCCCAGTCTAAACGACCAATAGGAAATACGCGGGCAGGGAGTTCTCCCATAAAGTCGGCTACTGTAGGGCGCTCTAAAGGATCGCTCATAGAAGTGATGACGTTTTTAGGTTTGTTAAACATCACGTAGATGTTTTCGCCTTTTGATTTGATAGGCTTACCATCAACTAAAATTTTATCTTTATTCGGGTTAACTTTAATACCTAACTCGTAAACTTTTTTACCGTTAACCATAACTTGGCCATCGGCGATTAGTTTATCGGCACCACGTCTTGAAGCCAATCCGCGTTCTGCAAGGAGTTTGTTAAGGCGTACTAAATCTTTTGAGTTTTCATCTTTTTTTTGTGGTTTATCGGCTGTCATTTAAGAGCCTCCTGCATTTTTGGCTTTAGCTCGCTTATTTCAAGAAACTGCGTAAATGTCAGTTCTTTAAGTAGAACGCCATTTCTATTGATAAATATGACAGTTGGCAAGCCTTTCACGTTATATTTTTTAAGAACCTGTGCTATTTGCTCGTTATCTTCTGTGGCATCAAATCTAACCAATTTAAAGTTTTGAGCAAGGTCTTTAAACTCCTGAGTTTGGAATGTTTTTTCCTCTAATTCGTGGCAGGCTCCACACCATTCGGCAAAGAAATCTAGCATCACAGGCTTATTTTCAGCTTGGGCTGCAGCTATGGCCGCTTCAGAGTAAGCCACCCAATTACTAGATTCAGGGGCTTTAGTTTCTTCTGTGTTCAGATGAAAAGCGCCACTTAAATATAGAGGTTTAAAAGCACTCAATAGTAAAACAGTGGTTGAAAAAATAAAAACGGCTAGTAAAAAACTTTGGCGGATGTAATTTTTTTTGTGAAAGCTGAATGCACCTTTCCACAAAGCAAAGCCCACGAAGCTGAGCGCAATGAGTGCCGTCCACCAGCGATCGCTCATTAAAAACTGAGCGTAATAAAGAGCTGCACACCACATACCGGCGCCTAATATAAACTTGATAAAATCCATCCAGCGGCCAGATTTTGGAAGTAATTTTAAAGCCGAGCTGAAAACACCAATAATAATAAAGATTAAACCTAGGCCCATTGCAAACGTAAATAAAAGACTAAAACCCAAGACCACATCTTTAGTTGTTGAAACATAACTTAAAATAGAAACCAGTACGGGCCCCACGCAAGGGCTGGCCACAACACCAGCAACTAGTCCCATAACAAATGCGCCGAATAAGCCTTGGCTTTTTCCGGTGCCAAATCGGTTACGAATAAACGCTGGAGATTGTAATTCAAACGCTCCCCACATACTAAGAGCCATTGTAAAAAACAAAGCCACAAAACCAAAAATCACATATTTATTGCTTAGAGCTGAACCAAAAAGACTTCCTGTGAGCGCAGCAATAACACCGAGAGAAGCATAAGTAATACCAATACCAAAAACATAAGCTAAAGCTCTTGAGAAATTATGCAAACGATTTTTTCTATCGGCGTGATAACCTAAAATTGAAATCGTAATTGGTAGCATTGGAAAAATACAAGGAGTAAAACTTGTGAGAATTCCGGCAATAAAAACAGACAGAAAAGAAAGCAGTAAGCTTGTTTGTAAAGTTTTTTCAAAAGATTTTAGTAATGAAAAACTTTCTTTAACAGGTTCGGTAAGTAAATTAGTGGCTGCGGGTGCAACTCCAGCCACATTAACAGTAATTGAAATGCTCCGAGGCAAAAAACAAACGCTCTCGCTACAGATTTGGTGGCGCAAAACAAATGTCACAGATTCTTTGCTATTAGCAAGTTTATCAGGAGCTTCGATTAAAATTGAAATGCGTCCTTGCTCGAGAATACCTTTACGATTTTTTTTACTGAACTTGTCAAAAAAATCAATTTCAGGTTTTAGCTTAATATGACCAGCAGTAAATCCATCTGGTTTAATTTTTAAAATTTTAAATTGATCTGCATAAGCATGAAAGTTACGCGGTAAGCGTACATCTATATTAACTGTTTGAGTAATTCCAGCTTGCCACTCTTGAACTTGGCTTACAGACTCGACTTTTAATTCTTCAGCAAATGCTGAGTTGAATAGTAATAAGCTCAATATTAGGTAGGTTGCGAGTCTCATGTAGTTCATCTGACTTACTATACGGCTAGTTGAGAGCCAGATCAAACTCGACTTTTTTCTAGATTATAAGCAGTCCAGTTAATAAGCGTCTCATTATCGCCGAACAGAAGTATGTCAAAAGAGGTCATAAATGGGATTTGTAGGTATTATAGTCGTTTTTGTGATGGTGTTCGGGGGCTTTTTATTAGCAGGCGGGCATTTATCTATATTTTTAAAAGCAGCTCCATTAGAAATGATGATCATCGGTGGTGCAGCACTTGGAGCCTATATCATAGGTAACCCAACGAAGGTTATCAAAGCAGGATTTAAGTTGTCGATAAAAGCGATGACAGCAAAAGGTCCACAGAAAAAAGATTACCTAGATCTTTTACAAATGCTATTTCAATTATTTCAAACTTTCCGTAAAGAGGGGCCTCAAGGTGTTGAAAAACATATCGAGAACCCAGATCAGAGTGATATTTTTAAAGCTTACCCATCGGTAATGAAAAATCATCACGCAATTGCTTTTATCTGTGACACTATGAAAATGACCTTATCAACAGATTTATCACCATATGATGTCGACGATTTAATGGATGGTGATATGAAAGCCATTCACGCCGAAGAGCATATGGCGCAACACGCGATTCAAATGGTAGCAGATGGTTTCCCAGGTTTGGGTATCGTGGCAGCCGTACTGGGTATCGTTAAAACGATGTCACATTTAACTGAAGGCGTAGAAAAAATCGGATCTCTAGTTGCTTCTGCCCTTGTAGGAACGATGTTAGGGGTTTTCGGTGCTTACGGTTTAATTGGACCTACAGCTATTAAAATTGGTGCCGATATCGAAGCTGAAGGAAGATTTTTAGGCTGTATAAAAGCAGCTATGGTGGCTTTGCAAAGAGGAGCACCTCCGCTGGTGTGTGTGGAGTACGCTCGTCGTGCCATTATGCCTGAGGAAAGACCGAGCTTTGAAGAATTAGATAAAGCAACAAAAGATATTAAAAAAGCAGCGGCCTAGTTAAGAGTTAATATTTTAAAAGATTTGATAAATTAAGAGGAAAAAGTGGCTCAAAAGAAACAAACGATCGTAATCAAAAAAATTATAGTGCAAGGCGGGGGTCACCACGGTGGCTCTTGGAAAGTTGCACTTGCGGATTTCATGACAGCGATGATGGCGTTCTTCTTGGTTATGTGGCTTCTTGGTCAAACTGACGACACTAAAAAAGCTGTTTCGGATTATTTTTCAACGCCTTCGATGATT
>JBEBIK010000154.1:0-5388 GCA_040080445.1 Pseudobdellovibrio sp. | reverse complement strand
CCTCAGATGTATGGGGAGCTAGAGCTGTTAACTCAGGAACGGCAAAAGATCCATGGTGCGCTCTCAAAAAATCGAATCAATGGAGCTTTGAAATAGCTAAAGATGAGTTTTTAAATCGCCTTGAAATTCAAGGTGAGATTCATGATCAAAACACTCTGTTGGGTCAGAAAACACAGGCACTGACTATTGCGGATCAGTTATTTTCGGTGCAAAAAATTAGAGAAGTTTTTGGTTTCTTTAAAATCAGAAGCTCTTTTGATAGCTTTGAAATTTCACAAGATAAAGTTAAAATCACAGGTCAGGGCTTCGGACATGGAGCTGGGCTTTGCCAATGGGGTAGTTTAGCACAAGTTAAGCAGGGTAAGAGCTATGTAAAAGTGCTTCAGCACTATTATCCTCGAGCTAAATTAGATAAAAACTCGATACAGTTATCCTTAAATTTTCCTATGGAATCACGCAAAAACACAGTCTCAAACTGAGAGCAGTGTTAGCGTTTTTCGTACCTTCAGCCCTATATCAACATTTAGTGTACGTCTCATATCAAAACAGCCCTCTTAAAACATTAACAATTTCATGAACTTAGCAAAAAAATCTTTTTAGGCATGCCATTAGCATAGTAGTTAGTAAAAGGAAGGTTTTATGAAAACAACATTACTAATCATATCTTTGATGGCTCTAGGATTGATGGGTGTTGGTTGCTCAAAATCGAACTCCAATTCGGATAGCAACAACAACAATACTGGATTAGGTGTAGTCACACCGGCTCCTGTTATTGTAGATCCAATAGCTCCAGGCGGTTCAGGAAATCCAAGTGATTTCGGTAGCGGTTATACCGGTACTCTAGTTACGACTAGCTCTGCAATGAGAGCGTATACAACTATCCCAGGTAATTTGACGGCTTTAAACAATCCGCAAAATATCAGAATTAATATTAACTTAGCTCAATCAGAAGCTGGTCGTTACGGTGGCGCAGTTACAATTTCATATACTGACAACGGTGTAGCACATACAGGTGTATTCCGCGCAGGTATGGGTCGTAACCAAACTATCCAAGGTGGTTATGATAACGACCGCTTAGAATCTGACTATAATTACTGGTTCACATTTGAAAACCAGCTGGTATTTACAGGCTTCATGGAAGACGAATACGGCGCTATTACCTTAACTTTAACACCTGAAGTAACTTCTGGTGGCGGTAACGACGCTGAGCCATTAAATGTGACTTATAAAGGTGAGATTTACTTTAGAAACTTTAAGACTGTGAAAACAACACCTTATAGATCTTGTTGGTTCATTTATACGGGTTTAAATGGGCACGATTGCAGATCTAATGTAATACAAACTAAGTGCGGATTGACTCCAGGTTCGGATGCTGGATATACAAAGCTTGGAACTTTTACAAACGTGAACATAAAACAAGCATTTAACATAGATTAATAATATTATTACAAACTTAAACGGAGATATTTTATGAAAAACAACAACTTAACTAAAATTGCAAAAGGGCTTCTAGCTACAGCACTTCTGACAACATTAGTGGCTTGCGGTAAAAAAGCAGACAACAACAACCAGAATTTAAATGCATTCACTCTTGGCTGTGTTGCAAATTGCGAAGGAATTACAGGATTTCCATTCTTTGCAGCGCAAACTCAAGCTTATAAAATGAATTATTACGGCTACGGTTACACAAACGCCATGTCGTTAAACTTGAGCTTTTCAGGACAAAATATAAATAGCCAAGCTCAAGGGCAGGGTCAAAACAACAATCAGTATGCATCTCCTGCAATGAACTACGTAGGTAAAGTTAGTGCGGCAGGGCAAGTTAACGTAGCCGCTATTTTAAATTTAGGTTTTTGCCCAGCAGTTCCGGCTGGTCAATACAACTTAGTAACTCAAACTGCTGGTCAGTGGGCTAACGGTGCTATCTCAGGATTAAGAATGGTTATTCAAGGCCCAGTTACAATGACAGCAGTAATTAACCAAGCTCAAGCTTCTGAATACGGTTACCAATATTCATCAAGCAGCCGTGTTACTGGTCAAATCGTGATCGAACAAGTTAATGGTTACTTCTGCCAAGGTGCTACACTTTACTTAAACTAAGATCTGATACTTAAAGTTATTTCTTTAAATCCCGAATGAAGAGCCAATCATTCGGGATTTTTATTTTGAGCTTGTTTAAAAAATCATTTAACGACATCATTGATATATCAACTATGAATAACAACACACTCTGGATAGACTTCTTTGATGATCTGCAAAATGTAAGAGGACGTTCTATTAATACCGTAATGGCTTATCGCCGTGACCTAGAACTCTACAATAAATTTAGCGAAAAAAGCAGCCGCATGATTGAGTTTTTCGATTTCATGAAAAAAGAGGGTTTATCATCCCGTTCGCAAGCGCGAGTTATTAGCAGTGTTAGAACTTATTTAAAATACTGCGAAAGTCGTGGCGAGAAGTGCCCAGAACTACGCGATCTTAAGCCACCTAAAGTTAAGGCCTCTTTACCTAAAGCTATCAGCGTTGAAGAATTTGAAAGATTATTCTTAGCCTGCACAGCTTCAGATAAAGCTAAAACCAATCGTAATCATTTAACTCTACTATTCTTATACGGCTTAGGCTGTCGCGTGAGCGAACTCATTGGCCTAAATTTAAATGATTTTTCTGCCACAGAGAGATGGGTCAAAGTTTTAGGAAAGGGCAGTAAAGAGAGACTGGTACCTTTAACAGAAGCTCTTTATTTTGCACTAGAGTCTTATTTAAAAGATGCACGAAACGAACTCATTCACGCAAACAGTGCGGCAGGCCCTTCATTATTATTAAACGACAGAGGTCATAGACCTTCGCGTGTAGATGTATGGCGTTGGTTAGCGGCATGGTCAGCAAAAGCTGGCTTTGATGAACCCGTGCACCCGCACAGATTCAGACACGGATGTGCTACAGCCTTACTCGAAGGCGGAGCTGATTTAAGATCTATTCAAATTATGTTAGGTCATGCCAGTATTCAAACGACTCAAGTGTACACTGCAGTTACGACCAACACGGCACAAAGAGCTATTGAAGAGCATCATCCGCTTTCAAAAATCAAAGATCACACGGTTTAATCCGAAGTCTGAATTTAATTCGCTAATATTATAACTTTAAAAGAGCTTTTGTTTTTGCAAAGGCTTTATCCAATGAAACTAAAATCATTAATACAAAATGTAAACCGTCTCGAAGTGGCCGAAGTCGAAATCGAATTTATTCCAGGCATTCCGCAAATTCATTTTTTGGGTTTACCAGACAGACTCATAAAAGAAAGCTTTTATCGTATTAAGTCGGCGTTAAAAAGCTGCGGTTATAAATTTCCGCTCACCAGCCAAATGATCGTTAATATTAAACCCAATCACTTAAGAAAAAGTTCTAGGGGAGTCGAACTCGCCGTGGCACTTGGTATTTTACTTAAAACCGAGCAACTGGAGGCTTCATTAATCAAGCCCGAATGGGTCATATACGGAGAGTTGGGTTTAGACGGAAATATTTACGAACCATCAGATCTCGCGCAAAGTATGATTCATTTAAAAGATTTTGAAGTATTAACGGGTAGAGGTCAGGATTCTAGTTGCTACCGTATCGAAAGTTTAAACAGCCTTGAAATTAATTTCACAACAACTCCCAAAAAAATAAAAAGACCAGAAGAGGGTATTCATCGTCTGTACACCGAACAAGAAGCTGAATTTTTATTTTTAGCAGCCACGAGTGGTTTACATTCGCTTTTAGCCGGCGATTCGGGCGCAGGAAAATCTACACTAGCACATTCATTAAATTCTTTTTTACCTGCGCCTCATGAAGATCAGCACATAAGGTTTGAAAATAACTGGAGGCCCGTTATTGCTCCTCATCAAAGTATTACGCCCGCAGCTTTCATCGGTGGCGGTGGTAATTTGTACGAAGGCGAAGTTGAAAGAGTGCAAGGCGGAATTTTATTATTAGACGAACTTCTCGAGTTTGATCCTGAAATTATAGAATCACTAAGAGGCCCAATGACTGGCGAAAAATTACGAATTTCTAGAGGTTCTGGCTTTCGAGAACTCAATTCTGATTTTCAAGTCGTAGCCACCACTAACTTATGTCCTTGCGGAAAATGGACTCCGCTTAAAAAAAATATCAGCTGTAGGTTTTCTAGAACGAAATGTTCGCGTTATCTCGAAAAATTTTCTGGGCCAATTTTAGATCGCTTCGGAATTTTACTTTACAGCACTTACCGCGAAAAACGAAAAATTAAAGGCCATGACATTTTAAAAAGGGTGCAGAACTATTTTGAATTTTCGGCCAAAAACCCAGAACTTTTATCCCAAACAGAACAACCCGAGATGCTTGAAACCTATTACCAAAATCTCAGCACACGCCGTAAGAACTACTTATCTAAAGTGGCGTCTATTTACGCTATAGAGTCATTTGCTCAAGGATCAAGCGAGTTAAAACCCACTTTAAACCTTATTCATCATTATAATCGGGCTGAACAGTGGGTCATTAGACCTTTTGAGCAGTTAGAAAAGGGCATGAGTTGACTTAAAATGGCTTGTCTTTTATTTTATAGTCTTCTCGTTAGGGTGACGTGACCGAGCGGCTAGGTAAGGCTCTGCAAAAGCTTGTACGGGGGTTCAAGTCCCTCCGTCACCTCCAAAATTTTTGGCTCTTAAGGGCTCTTCTTTTTTAATCGTTGGTAAATCAAAAAAATCATTCAAGAACAAGCATTTAGCGTTCTTAATCTGTAATTTTTAAAGCACTTCTAAGGTATCACCTTGATTATAGCAATATAGTTAGGTTGTGAAGGGGGCGCGACGGCACTCATGCCCTTGAGGAGTGCGCCATATTTTACGATTGCTTTAAAGTCGGGCTGGCGCAAAACAGAATCTTGCGCCTCGTTTTCGAAAACTACTTAGACCACTTTTTTAAAATGATTCTGTGGGTAGCTATTTGTGTTGAAGCAAAAAAAAATGCTAATGCAAAATACTTAGCGCCCTGAAAAAACATAATTTGAAAACTAGTGCTTTACGCAGGCTACTTTAGCATTGGCTAAAGCACGTTTCGGTCCATAAAAACTCAAAACATGAAAAGGCGAGTTTGAGTTAAGCTGTAAGCGAAATGTTGTTCCAGTAAGCCATGGTGCAGGTAGATCGCCGTAAAGAGTTGTAGAAACGGCGTTGATGTCTTGATCTAAAACATTAACTAAAACAGGATTTACTAAGCTATCTGAACGAAAAACTAAGAAACTACGATTCGGTGAAAAATGCACATCAAGTTTAAATTCTTTACCTAAAGTGTAGCTGCAATTGTAAACGCTTGGAGTTGACGCTTCAGTCATTTCTGCATTTTGTGCGAAAGAAAGAGTTGTGAAAACTAAAA
>JBEBIK010000153.1:0-5390 GCA_040080445.1 Pseudobdellovibrio sp. | reverse complement strand
ATAGCCATCGGCGTTGCTGGTGCTATCGTACTTGTAGTTATTAATCGTATTGTAACAAAATCTTAAGGAGACATTAATGAAAACTATTTTATTAACTTTAATCTCGTCTTTAGCACTTAACGTGTTTGCAGCCGACAAAGCTGACAAATTTGGAGCACCTCTTACATTAAAAGATTCTGTAACTGTTGATGCCGCTTTAGACCAATTCAAAAAAAATCCGAAACAAACATTTTTAATTGAAGCTCAAGTTGATAAAGTTTGTCAGAAAAAGGGCTGCTGGATGACTTTAAAAAGTAAAACTAGCGATTTAAGAATTACTTTTAAAGATTATGGATTTTTTGTGCCTATAACTTTAGTAGGAAAAACTGTTTTAGTTGAAGGAACTCTAGATGCTAAAAAATTAACTCTAGCTCAAACTAAACATTACATCGAAGACGAAGGCGGCGATGCTTCAAAAGTAACTGAAGCTAAGACCGATTACCAAATGATTGCTTCAGGCGTAAGCGTAAAAAACTAATATAACATAAGAGCACTGCACTTGTTGTCCACTTAAGAAAAGTAATCGTGCCTAACCATGCAAAACTTTGAATGTAGGTTGGGTTCTGTAAAAATAGAATTATATTTGCGGTTTCAACTAAATCAAAAAACCCTGGTATAAAAGCAATAAAACAAAAATAAAATCTGTTCGGTATCATCTTTCTTAATGTTACGTACATCAACATTGAATAAGTAAAAATAAAACCCAGATCTAAAAGCTCAACATGCAAATATGTTTGCAGCCCTGTTGAATCTAAAGACTGTAGAAAAGCCAGCGCATCATCTTGAGTATAAAATATTCTGGCATCTAATGTATGTTTAAGACCTAAGCTGAAGATACAGCCAGCAAAAGCGAGCAAAAGTATCCATAAAAAAATATGGATACTTTTAGATTTAAGCGGCATTAATTCCGCAGCATTTTTTATATTTTTTTCCGCTACCGCAAACACATGGATCGTTACGACCTATTTTAGGCGATTCACGTTGTACAGTTTGAGGTTTTTCGTGATGGTGATGGTGACCTTCGCCTTCACGGTGAGTATGAGAGTCGCCATCTACAAAAAGCCATTGGCCACCATCGGCTTTGCGAAATTGTGCAACTTCGTGGTGATCAAGAGCTTCGCCTTCGGCTTTATAAGTAGCAATAAATTCAACAGTGCCCTTTTTATCATCCGCTCCGCCTTTTTCAGTCGAAACGATTTGTAAACCCTTCCAAGTCGATTGCTCGGCCCATCTTTTTGTAGAGGCTGCATCAAAATCTGTACGCGACTCAGGTGCTAAAGTTTTTTTAAGATAATCTACATCCGCTTTTGTAAAAGCTGTGTAACGTGAGCGCATTAATTGTTCAGCAGTTTCGGGCATTGCTTTGCCTAAAAGAAACGGTTCACAACATTGACTAAAGCTTTGATTCGATCCACATGGGCAATTCATAAGATTCCTTTTATTAAGTTAACAAAATACAACAAAGACATTAATATGGGCAACAAAATACGGGTGCACTCATGATACAGTCCAATACTCTAGAAAAATCTTTTGGTAGCTTCACGGCGGTTAATAAAATAGATCTCAACATCAAAAAAGGCGAATGCTTTGGCCTACTCGGCCCTAACGGCGCTGGTAAGTCGACTTTTATAAATATGATTTATGGCACAGTTCAAAGAACTTCGGGCCAATTATCTGTTTTTGACCATGATCCTAAAAACCAAAGCCGCGAAATTAAAAAAAGATTGGGTGTTGTAACTCAAGATAATGCCTTAGATGAAAGCCTAACAGTTATTGAAAATATGATGCTGTACTGCGCTTTTATTGGCGTGCCAAAGTCCGAACGTCACGAGCGTGTACTTGAACTTTTAAATTATATGAATTTATCTCACAAAAAAGATGCGCTAATTCAAACATTATCTGGAGGAATGAAGCGCCGCCTTGTGTTTGTGCGCGCTTTACTCGGAAAACCTGAACTTCTTATTTTAGATGAGCCCACCACTGGCTTAGACCCCGCTGTACGTCATTTACTTTGGGGAAAAGTTCGTGAATTACACCAGAACGGTACAACCATAGTTCTTACAACTCATTATATGCATGAAGCCGAAGTTTTATGTGATCGTTTAGTTATTTTAAATCACGGAAAAATTGTAGCTGAAGGTAGTCCACAACAAATGATTAAACTGCATACGCCAGGTTATGTTGGAATTTTTGAAGTGAGTCACCGTGATTTAATAAAAAAATTAATTACCGATAGAGCCGACATACATTTTCATGAAGATGCTTCAGGTATTTATTTACGCACGCCAACTCTTGCAGATTTAACGGCATTTCACGCAGATCAAGGTTTAATTCCGTTACAAATACGGCCAGCCAACTTAGAAGACGTATTTTTAAAACTTACTGGTCAGGAGCTTTCTAATGATGCTTAGTCGATTTACAGAATCGTTTAAACTTTGTTTGCACATAACACTTCGTAATTGGACTGTTTATAAAAAAGATTTAATTGCTAATATTTCTCCTACAGTAGCCGACCCCGCTTTAATTTTGGTTTCTTTAGGACTTGGCCTTGGAGCATTTTTAACTAATGTTGAAGGCATGACTTACATGCAGTTTTTAGCTCCTGGTTTAACAGTTGCTACGGCACTTTTTACTTCATTTTTTGAAAGCAGTTACGGATTTTATGTGCGCATGACTTACGAAAATGTTTACAAAGCTATGCTCGCTACACCCATTGGCGTAAAAGAAGTGGTTTTTGGAGAATTACTTTGGGTTGGATTAAAAGGCTCTATCATGGCCGTTGGCGTAGCTGTTGTGCTCGCCATGTTTGGCATGATGACGAACCCTTGGCTTATTCCTGCTTTATCAATTGTTGGGTTCTTAGTTGCCGTTCCTTGCGGAGCTATGGGGTTGCTAGCTACAGCCATGGTGAGAAATATTAATCAATTTCAAACTGTTTATTCTTTTATTATCGCGCCACTTTATTTTTTGTCGGGAATATTTTTCCCGATTCAGCAGATGGCGGCTCCAGTACGAATAGTTGCAGAGTTTTTTCCGCTGATTCACGGAGTGCGCTTAGCGCAATCGCTATTCTGGGAGAGACAAATAAGCGAAACTTTTATGTACAGCGGAACTATATTAGTTATTCAGAGCATAGTGCTCTGCACTGTAGCTTATTATAAAATTCGTAAAAAACTTATTAACTAAAGAAGAAACAAATGAGCGATTTTAAAAAACCAGATATTAAAGAACTTCAGTCTAAACTTACTCCAGAACAATATAAAATTACACAACAGTGTGGTACAGAGCCTGCGTTTGATAATGAGTTTTGGGATAATAAAAGAGAAGGCATCTACGTGGATATCGTTTCAGGCGAGCCACTTTTTAGCTCAATTGATAAATATGATTCACGATCTGGCTGGCCGAGTTTTACAAAGCCAATTGAAGAAAATATTACTTACAAACAAGAAAATGATTTTTACCAACGCATAGAAGTTCGCTCTCTGAACGCCGATTCTCATTTAGGCCATGTTTTTGATGACGGCCCCATTACTGCTGGCGGTAAACGCTACTGCATTAACTCTGCGGCTATGAGATTTATTCCGAAAGAAGAGCTTGAAGCTGCTGGCTTTGCTAAGTATTTATCACTTTTTAAGGTCAAATGAGATTTTACGTAAATAATGATTGTCGTAACCTTTAGGATTTCTGAGTAAATACTTTTGATGCTCTTCTTCAGCTTCAAAGAATATTCCCGCAGCAGTTACTTCTGTTACTATAGGATTTTTCCAAGCTTTTGATTTTTCTACTTTTTTAACGAAGGCCAATGCTTCGTTTTTTTGTTTTTCACTTCGATAAAAAATAGCTGAACGGTACTGAGTACCTTTGTCGTTGCCTTGTGCATTGAGTGTAGTTGGATCATGCATTTTAAAAAATAGATCGAGTAGTTTCTCAAAGCTTACCTTTTTAGAATCATAAATAACTTCAACAGCTTCGGCGTGGCCTGTTTTACCCGTTGTCGTATCACCATAAGTTGGATTTTTGGTTGTGCCGCCGGTGTAGCCCACGCCCGTCTCAACAACGCCATCAACTTTTCTAAAAATTTCTTCTACTCCCCAAAAACAACCCGCTGCGAAGACGACTGATTCTTGGTTTGGAGCTTTGGTTTTGCTAAAGCTTGGACTACCAACTGCTAATATAAAAATAAGCGTAAGACTTAATTTGATCAATTGCATTAGGACCTCCAACGTCAATTGTGTTTGAATATACATTATCAAAACAATAAGCTGATAGCTATGAAAACAGCATTTAGCTCTCTAGCCTTAGTCTTAATTTTATTAAACACAGCTGCAGCTAATGAACTACGCATGAGCCGCAATGAAGCCACTAGCAAAGGATTTAAGCCCGTTAAAAGCCAAAGAAGTATTTCGGCCTACGAAGTACCAAAAAACTCTCTAGTTTGGCCCGTTAAATTTATTGATAGCAAACACACCATTGGCAACAGTATGCCTGAATACCAAAACTACAGTAATGAAGCCTATTATCATGAGGGTTCTGATCTTCGAGTATCTAAAGCAGGTGAAATTAAAGCTCCCGTAGATGGCTTTTTACAAGGCGGCTACTACACTTATGTAACCGACCCTAACACTGGCGAAGATAAAAAATTTACTAAACCCATCAGCGAAGGCGGCGACGAATTATATTTTGAAATTACCATTAAAACCTCAGAAGGTTTTATGTTTGAGTTTCATCACACCAACCCTAAAAACTTACCAAAAAATATTTTAGATATAGTTTTGCGCGGTGGTGGAGAAATTCTTAAGGGTGACGTTATTGGTTATGCTTCAGTATGGCCTATTTCGCGCTTTGGCGAAAGATATGACCATATTCATTATAATCTGATTTCACCCGAGGGTGTTTACATGAACGCTGAATACTTTTCTCAAGCCTTAAGCGATAGCTCTGCTCCAGTTATTAAAAATATTTTTGCAATTTACAAAGATAAAAAAGTTGAAGTGATTGCAAAAAGACTAAATGGGCTACCAAGCGAGTTAATTGTTTCAGCTTTTGACATGAAAGGCGAAAATGTTTACCCACTACCGCCAGTAATTGTAGAAGCTTCTTGGAGCGATTCTTTCAAAACGGGCTGGGATTTTACTCAGAAGCTATTAACCACATCTGGGCTATTTCCAGATATACGTGAAGTGTTTGCACGAAATTTAAAATTGAGTGATGGCCGCAGCTTTACAACAAAGGGCGACTACTCGAATACTGAATTTTTATTTAGATTAAAGCTTCCAGCAAATGTTCAAAACCCAATCACTTTAACTGTCAAAGACATTTCTGGTAACGTAAACAAAGTCTTATTAGAACTT
>JBEBIK010000152.1:0-5439 GCA_040080445.1 Pseudobdellovibrio sp. | reverse complement strand
ACAGCTATTTGGTTTTGTACAGAAGTTGCATTTGTAAGCGATTTTTCTGAAGTTATAAGCCTTGAGCAAATTAAAGCTGATAAGAAATTGGCTGAAATGATGGTGATACAAAAAGGCTCAAGACTTTCTATTCAGCCTGTAGCCCCAAAAGATTTCGAACATATTAATAAACTTGGTCTTAAGTGAAACCACCTAAACTCTTTTTAGCTCCCATGGAGGGAGTTACCGACTGGGCTATGCGAGATTTACTCACCGAAATCGGTGGTATTGATCAATGCGTAACCGAGTTTTTAAGAGTGACAGATAATTTGCACGGCGATCCTATTTTTTATAAAAACTGTCCAGAACTTTTAACAGGCTCACGCACTCGCAGCGGCACTCCTGTGTTTGTACAACTGCTCGGCGGAAAAGTTCAACCACTAGCCGCTAATGCTGTTCGCGCTGCCGAACTCGGAGCGCTTGGTATCGATTTAAACTTTGGTTGCCCCGCTAAAACTGTTAATCGTCATGACGGTGGCGCTACTCTTTTAAAATCGTCTGATCGTCTCTATAATATTGTTAAAGCGGTTCGCGAAGCCGTTCCAAAAAATATTCCAGTCACTGCAAAAATACGTTTAGGTTTTGATGATCCTTCAGCTTGTTTAGCCAACGCTCAAGCCATCGAAGCTGCAGGTGCTGATTGGTTAACCGTTCATTGCCGTACTAAAACCGATGGCTACAAACCACCCGCTTATTGGGAGTGGATTGCTAAAATTAAAGAAGTAAGTAAAATTAAAATCGTAACTAATGGCGAAATTTGGAATTTGAACGATTATAAAAATTGTTCGGCGACTGCGCAAACCGAAGATTACATGATAGGTCGCGGCGCTTTACGGAATCCATTTATTTTTAAACAGATTAAAGAGCTACATCCGAAAGAAAATCCAACCTATCAACAAATCAAAGTATTACTTCCTAACTTTTTCTCTTCAAGCTCAACATATGTAAGTGAACCATTTGCTGTAGCTCGCACGAAGGGTTGGTTAAAACAGTTGGCTTATACGGCTCCTGAATTTAACGAACTCTTTGATGAATTAAAAATTATTACAAAGCCAATTGAGTTTCGTGAACGATTAGAATCTATTTAAAGCGGAATAACTCCAACATCAGCATGCATATCCATAAACAGCATAATCTCAGGATTTAAAGTCCTTCCTGAACTTATACACGTTGGCAGAACCAAAACGAGTTCAGGTCACTATGAAATCAGGTCTAAAACTAACTTTAGTAATTTAAGTACTAGCAAAACTAGACTTAAAACCACTTTAGTTATGTTCAAAAAACGTCGAAATCTTCTATACGTTACTATATTAGAATTCGGCATTCGGAACCTCCAATCACAATTGGAGATTAAGATGTCCATAAAGCGAAGCTGGAGTATTCCACCTTCGCTTTATGCATTTTTAATGCGAGTAATGATTACGTAACTCTACACTTTTTGTTTCTAACGCTCTTCAATTCCCCAGAGGTTTCCATCAAGGTCTTGCATATCACAAAACCAGGGACTTTCTCCTTCTCGAGTGGGTTCACTGACTGTAATTCCTTTAGTTCGGAGATCAGAAATAGTTGTTTTAATATCTTCACATAAAAAATATGGCATAGCGCCTTTGCCAATCATAGACACATCAGAAGTAGCATGAATGGCTAATCTTCCAAGATTTTTGTGGTGAAGAGACGCATACTCACCAGGCGCATTGTAATCAACTTCATATCCTAACTTTTCACAGTACCATTTAACTGATGCTGCATGCTGTTTTGAATAAAGCATGATGTGTGATAGACGAACTAACATAAATCCTCCTTAAGGCATAATTTTGAAAATCCACTTAAAAACATGTAAAGGTTCATTTTGCTTTCTTGTCTATTTTCTTTTGCAAACTCAGTTACTTTTTTTCGTATGATTCGAGAAAGCTCTGTGACCTGTTCTTCAGACAAAAATGCAAATTCGGCTTCGAGCTCAGCTACTGCATTTACAGAAAAATCTTCGTTGATTTTTTTTACCAGACTCATAGGTTCGTAAGAAAAAGTTTGTCTCTCTGTGTGATTTTTTTGAATTCTGTCACAGTAACGATTGGCGTTTTCGATCTGTAAGCTAGTTAAACGAAGGGTCGATTCCAACTTATCTGTTTTGATTCCCATTTGTCGTGCATAGTTTACGGCTCCGAAATACCAAGCATTCATTTGCGTTGTTCGGTCTTTTAAAGAATTTTTAGACAAAAGCTCTTTCAATTTTTTTGCAGAGTCGAGCCGTAATTTTTTTATTCGAGAGTGTTGGGCAAGAACCGAAAGAACAAACACTTCACGATCTAATTCTTGGAGTCTGAGTCTCTCGCAAATCTTCTCGGCTCTATCAACACTTAGCCCTTTCTTTCCAGACAAAACCTCAGACAGCTTTGACGGTTCTAGACCAAGCGAATTTGCAAATGCTCTCAAAGAATATCGCGGATTCATGTTAATGCGCCTTGCAAGGTGTTCTTTTAAGATGTCTTGATATTTCATAGGTTGAATATAAACGAAACCACTTGCAACTGCAATATAAACAGGGAACAAAGTGTTCCCTGTGATTCCCTGATTCGCCTTCTGGTAGAATTGGAGATTAAGATGTCTTTAAGGCTTTAGATAATACTTAATATAAATACCAACGAATTTGTCTGGTTTACCAGTAACCACATTGTTACTATTGTAGCTCACATGGTTTTGCAACTGACCTGAAGTGATCTTGTAGTTAACACCCACTTCAACACTCCTACCACTATTAAAGGCTGCAGTAAGTTCTGTTTCGTTAACTCGGCCCGCGCTATGAACTGTCGTTGTATTACTAACACCAGCTCTTATTTCGCCACGACCTAATTGATAACGTAAGTCTAAACCTACTTGAGCCTGCAAGTTTGAGTGCTGTGCTAGGGTCGAAACCTGCCCACCTGCTGCAGCATAAACTCGGGTTGAACAACCTTCTCCTAGCTCGATGTGTTTTTGCAAACCCAACATGGCTCCCCAGAATGCGCCCCATTGATCTTTTTGTCCGTCATTAATATTTTGATATTTAGTGGCTATGCCCATTTTAACTTTATTTAAAAACTCATGAAAACTTGCTTGTTGGCGAGTGCCATCAAGCCATCCCAAGTTCTGCTTTGAAGAAATGTTAACCAAACCCGTTTTTGCGTTCCAGTAATTGAGTTTACCTTCACGCTGATTACTCGCTACAATTTGCAAAATAGTTTCATTGCGAAATTTTTGCTGGGCGTGCCTACGTCCGACATCATCACGATAGGCTGATCCTGGTACTTCTTGTGTGTATGTATTAGTAAGAAGTTCGCCTTTAATGTCGTAAGTATTTTGATAAACTCCACCCATTTCTAAGCGAGAGCCTGTAGTAAAACCTACGTCATCACCGCAGGCTGTGGTATTAGCTGGGCACAAACCCACCATCTGAATATTATCATTTACAAATCCAATCCCGACGTACACCTTGCTCCATTTTTTTGCGTCTAAAATTGCCGCAGCTGAAAATTCGTTTTTTAATGCATCAGGTACTTTATCAATGCTGTCGTATTCTAAAATTAATACACTCGCCTTACTTAATATTTCGGTACTGAGCGCACAGGTGGTGGTTGATATTTTAGTGCCATCAAGATTTACTTTTTCGACAGGCTCACAGCCTAACTGTGAGGGGCGATTATGTGCATTCAAAGCGTCAAAACTTGTATTCATGTTTACAATACTAGTGGTTAAATCCTGCCCCCAACTGTTTGTTGTGGATAAAACTGTAAGAATTAAAACAAATAATAGACGCAAGTTCATGCTTTCTTTTCGGCTTCAAACAATTGAGTCTGTAATAAAAATTTGTCTCAAAATGAAAATAATGGCTCTATAACTAAAATCTATTACACTTGCAGGCTCATAAAGACTGGAGTAGCTTAGTTCTATGAAACAAACTGCAAAAATCAAAATGGTTAAGAAAAATCCGTGCCCTTACTGCGACCGCGCTATGAACTTTTTTAATGGTAAAGGTTGGGAAGTTGAAATCGTAGACCTAACGAGCAACCTAGATGAATTACAAACGTGGAAAGCTAAAACTGGCTGGCAAACTGTGCCGATGATTTTTATCAATGATAATTTAATCGGTGGTTACAACGATCTTAAAGCTTTAGAAGACGAAGGCAAATTAGATGCCCTGGTGACGGGTTAATTACTTTTTTACGTCTTCAATTTTAATAATGGGCCTAGTGTCGTAGGCCTGTTTAATCCAAATACAAAATGCAATGCTGGTTAATATCATTGAGCCTACAAAATAGATCATAAATTTTTTGCCGTTCATTGTTTTCATACAATCTCCGTTATTGTCTTAATTCAGTTCTTAAATTCATACACTGTTCTACCCCAAAAAACTCTTTAATTTTTTCACGCAGCTCGCCGAGATTCTTAGCTGTACTCGTTTTAGCCATAAGCGCATGCCCAAACTGCAACCATACGTGGGTGGTGCGAATATAAAATTGAATTTTTCTAAGCGTAATCGATTCTGAAACTCCTGCATTAGCCATAAAGTCTTCTTCGCAGTAATCGATAAATTTCAAAAGTGCACGACCGTATTCGGCGCCTTCTTCTTCTGGGGTATTGGGTGCTTTTAAATTTTCGAAAGCAATTGGGTTTTCAAAATTTAGTTTTTCGCCTAATTGCCACATCATCCATGGCCTTGCCGCCAATGCTCTACCCGCCATTGCTTTGTCAGCTCCAGTGGTCGTTAACATTTGAATTACATCGTCAGCAGTTTGAATATCGCCATTACCAATGATCGGAATTGAAACGTGCTTTTTTAATTCTAAGATTTGATTCCAGTCAGCACTACCTCGGCGCTTTTGTTCTGCTGTGCGCGGATGAAGAGTAATCCAATCAGCGCCCGCATCAACTAACTTTTGAACAAAAATAATCAGCTCAGGCACAGATTTTTCGCTACCTACAGCACGTAGCTTGACTGAAACTGGAACTGTTGAATGTTTTTTTGTAATCTCAACCACACGAGCCGCGTAATCGACATCTCCCATTAACGACACACCATAATTGTGCTTGAGAGCTTTTTGAACTGGACAACCCATATTAATATCAATACCTGAAGCGCCCCATTCGTTGACAAGTCTAACGACAGATTTTTCGATAGGAATTTCTTCGTTACCTAAAATTTGTGGCACTAAATTATTTTCTTCGCTACGTCTTAAGGTTTCAGGAGTGGTCTTTAAGTTTTCGCCAGGCACGCGGCGCGAGTTGAGCATTTCAGTGGGCCAATGAGTTGTAGCATTTTTTGGCATATAATCAGCTACAAGTCGTCTGAGCGCAACGTGAGTGAGCCCCACCATGGGTGCCAAACAAAGAGGATAGTTTAATTCGTTCACATTGCGCATAAAG
>JBEBIK010000151.1:0-5459 GCA_040080445.1 Pseudobdellovibrio sp. | reverse complement strand
TGGATTTACCAACGATTAAAAAAGAAGAGCCCATACCAGCGATTAAAAAAGAAGAGCCTTTTAATTAAATATGAAAAAATTGGTGATTCCACTTCGATTCGAACGAAGGACCTACGCCTTAGAAGGGCGTTGCTCTATCCAGCTGAGCTATGGAACCACATAAAGATAAAACGTAAATGCTAACGTAACAAATGTCGCATGAAATGTTAAGGAGCTTTTTTTAACATTTTTTGCTGCAAAAAAGCGCATAATGCGACACCAGTAAGCACCACGTACCAAACAACCAAAAGCCAAACCAGAAATATAGGAAATGAGGCTAAAGAGCCATAAATTTTGTTATTTTTAAAGACCTTAAGTGAAAGCCACAAGAAAGAACTCTGAACCAGCGAAAGCGCAATGGCCGCTAGGGCGGCCGAGATGAGGGCTGGCACCCATTTTACTGTTATATCAGGAATGATTTTGTAAAGTGTGAGTAGTAGTGCACCAATCCACAGAAAAAATAAAAACTGATGCTCGATTGTATTGTTGCCGTCGTTGAAAAAGCTAATGGATTTTAGACCTGTAAAGATAGCTAAAGTTAGTGGCGCAGCCAAAAGGATAAGCCAATGAAGCCAGATGCGTTTGTAAACAGGTTTACTGATTTTGAGCTTCCAGAGTTTGTTGAAGGCAAAATCGATATTGCGAATGAGGCCTAATGAGGTAAAAAGTAAAAACAAACCGCCAGAAATACCAAGAGTTTGCGCATTAACGTTTTGAAGTGCATTTTTAATGTATTTAGTAACCGTGGAGCCAGTGGCTTCTTTAAGGTAGCTTAGAAGTACACCTTCGATTTTAGGGTAAAGTTCTTCGAGGCCACCCACAGATTGAAAAACGGCCAGCACGATAATTAAAAAAGGAATGATGGATAAGAGTGTTGAAAACGCCAAGCTATTAGCGGCAAAGCGGATGTCGTTTAATTCTTCATGAATGCGAGTAAAAAATTTTTCGATCAAAGTACAAATCTTTCTTTAACTTGAAAATCGTTATTGTTTCTTTCAACAGAAGCTAAATCGCAATAAGGGTCGTGTTCAAAGTAAAGATAAGAATTTTTTGCTTCGGTTAAACTTAAGACAACAGATTTTTCTTGAATCAACAGGAGTGGGTTAATGTCGTAACCCATGATCCAAGCCGATCTTACATGGCTGCTGGTAGGGATGACATCGCCACAGTAAATGAGTTGTTTGTTGTCGTCTTCGATGATGACCACTTGGTGTCCAACAGTATGGCCGTTAGAGACAAAGAGTGAAATATTAGGAAGGTAATTTTTTTGTGGGCCATCAATTAAATTTAAAATACCAGACTCAATCAGGGGCTTGTAGTTTTGTAGTAAGTAACTGGCTTTTTCGCGTATGTTGGGGGTAATAGCATTGTTGTAGTTAGATCTTTGCAAATGGTAAGCTGCATTTGGAAATGTGGGAACAATGCGTGCGCCTTCTGCTTTAGTAGCGCCACCAGCATGATCAAAGTGTAAATGAGTGAGGATCACGTCGGTGATGTCATCGGGGGTAAGGCCATGGGCTTTTAGCGATTTTTCAAGAGAATCTCCGCTGTCAGAAACTCCATAGATTTCGGCAAACTTAGCTCCTAATTTTTCGCCATGTTTAGCAATAAAATCAGAACCATTACCCGTATCGATTAAAATATTACGATCTTTAGATTTTAAAAGTAAAGCACGAGCTTCCATTTGAATGCGGTTGTGATCGTCAGCAGGATTCGTTTTTTGCCAAAGCGCTTTAGGTACAGTGCCAAACATAGCGCCGCCGTCTAAAGCGAAAAGGCCTGTGGGGATGGCGCAAACTTCGTAATCGCCAAATTTAAGTTCGAGTTTTTTGAGCGTGCTTTTAGCAGGTAGAGCTGTCATCTTCGTTATCCGTATCTTGCAGTGTTGCGGGTTCTTCGGCTACTTCATTTTCGTCAGTCATGTCGTCTGGTAAAACGGAAGAGTCTATGGTTTTAACCCAAGTTAAGTAGTTTTTATAGATTTCACCAATTGAAGAGGGCTGTTGTACAGGTCCAATATGAATGGTGAGTTTTCCAGGCTTTGCGAAAATTGCGCCTTTGGGCCACAAACGAGAATTACCATCTATGTATAAAAATAAAATGGGAGTATTGGTTTTTTCGGCAAAGATACTAATGCCGCGTTTGAACTCTTGGATTTTTCCGTCTTTAGTGCGAGTGCCTTCAGGAAAAATAATAAGCCACATGCGATCGAGTTGGGAGAGGAGTGCAATAATGAGTTGCACGGCTTCGCCTTTTTTATCTTTGCGATCTATCGGAATAGCGCCTAAGCAGTGCTGCGAAAAAAACGTGAAAAGCCAGTTAGAAAAGAAATAATCTTTAGCTGCTGCCATATACAAATCTAGCCAGTGCCCACGCGGAATAGAAGCGGCAATAGAAGTGGCGTCTAGATGTGAGGCATGATTTGAAATAATAATTAATTTTTTATGTTTACCGTAGAGCTCTTGAAAATCTCCGCCCTTAACTTCGAGGCGAATATAAAAAGTGTAAAACCAATTTTTTAAAATTAAAGACCAGATAAATCGAACGATACGGCTCGTAACATCGTAGTGGTGTGTAAAGAGTGGTAAATGTTTAATATGAGCGGGGAGCTTAGTCCATTGCTCATTTTCGTAGGTCCACTTACGCATTAGTTAAGCCCTAACATAACGAAATAATAAATTGGAGCTACAAAAATTAATCGGTCCATTCGTTGTAAGAAATCTCCACGGCCTAAAATAAAGCCGCTGACGATTTTAACACCAGCATCACGACGAACCACATTCATTACCATATCGCCAATAACGCCACCGAAAGAAGCTATGAGGCCTGAAGCTAACCAGAATTTTTCAGAGCTGTTCGGTAACAAGTGGCGCATACCCCAAGCTAAAGCAATAGTAATAAAAATTGAAATACCGGTACTGATCCAAGTTCTTTTTGTACTGATCTCGCTGATAATTTTTGGGCCTTTGAAGTAACGGCTAATGGCTAAGTTGGTATTATCACAGAATTCAGTTAAAATAATGAGGTACATCACTTGGTAAATGCCGCCTTCGAAATTCAGAATTAAAGCCAGATGCATAAATGACCAGCCTAAGAAAATAAAGCCAAGAAGTGTAAGCGAGATGTACTGAATCATATTGCGATAGTCTTTTTGTAACAATGGCACTAAGCAAGATAGCCCAAGAACAAACATTGGCATTTCGTTATAAAGAGTTAAATTGTTCATCTGACTGAAAATACCTAAACCCATAATTCCTATATAACAAATCCATACGAAGGTTGTTTTATCGAACATTCCGAGAATTTGAAAATAAGCTTTTGCTCCATAGATAGCTAGCAATGTTAAAAAGATAACAGGTATAGGTGCCACTAAACCCATTAAACCAAACATAAGCGGAGCTAAAATGAGCCAGCTCTTGATAGACGCCCATGCGATCATAAAGTAGTGAGTTTTCTTTTTTAAAGTAAAATTGATAGCGGCGCCAACAAATGTAACTAAGAGAACTATAAGAACTGTTTGGCGGTAAACAGGGCTTTCCCAGGCTGCGGGCTGAGAAAAAATTTGATTTAAATTATTCATATTGGATTCCTAAATCTTTAATTTTTTTATAAAGGCTCGACTTAGATATTTTAAGAATTTCGCAGGATTTATCAATGTCTTTAGTTTGGCTTAAACAGAAATCAATTATCTTTTTTTCTTGCTTCTTTAAGAAATCTTCTAGCGATTGGTCAAGACTGAGCTGAGAGTTGTCAGACTTAATCTCATTAAAGATTAGTTTTTGCACATCTGATTCGCGAATTACAGGCAGAGGTGAGGTGAGCAATAGCTGTTCGCAAACTCTTTTGAGTTCGCGGATATTTCCGGGCCAAGTGTATTTTTTTAAGCAAAGGATCGCCGCCACATCAAAACTTTTATTTCTTTTAGGTTTTTCGGCCTCTACAAAATAATTGGCGATGTCGGAGATATCTTCAGTACGGCTACGTAGGGCTGCAATTTCAATTCGGTGTGCGCTCAGTCTGAAATATAAATCTTCTCTAAACTTTTTCTGGGCGATTAATTGCTTAAGCGGTATGTTGCTGGCTGCAATAACTCTAACTTGCACGTACTGCACATCTTTAGAACCTACTTTGCGTATTTCGCCAGATTCTAGAAAACGTAATAGCTTGGCTTGTTGAGTAAGTGGTAGAGCTTCTATTTCATCTAAAAAAAGATCTCCACCATTTGCAGCTTCAGCAAAGCCAATTTTGTTAGATTCCGCTCCCGTAAATGAACCTTTAACATGTCCGAAGAATTCACTTTCAAAAAGATTTTCATTTAAGGCCGAACAATTAACTGTAATGAAAGGTCGCTTGGGCTCTTGGCGGTTAAGTATCTGAGCCACCACATCTTTGCCTACACCAGTTTCTCCTTCGATAAGTACTGGAGCTTTCTCAGATTTTAATGAGGCTATTTGTTTACGTAAATTTTCAGAATATTGAGAAGAGCCAACTAGCTGAGATTTAAATTTTTGTTGGTCTAAAGAGGCAAAGCGTAAGTTCCAATAAGCTTCAATTTTTTCGAGAACAGATGTGAGTTCTTCAACGGAAAGCGGCTTAGCTAAAAATCTTTGAGCTCCTGCGTGAATGGCTTTTTCCATAAGTTGGCGGTCTAAGTTTCCAGACATAGCCACAACTTCAAGTTGAGGATTTTTTTTAACGAGTTTTTGAATAATAGCTATGCCGTCTGCTGCTTCTGGCGGCACCACTTCTAGGTGCATGTCCACTAGGGCTGCGTGAAAAAAGACATGCTCGGGTATGAGGCTAGCTTTTTGGGCAATTATAACTTTAAAGTAGTCTGATGCAATGACCTTAAGGGAGGCTGCAAGGCTAGGATCGTCTTCTACAATAAGTAGATTGAGCTGTTGTGTTTGAATATTCATGACTAATATCTTGTCGTAATCTGAATTACGTTGTTACTATTATTGCAATGCGCATATTACTGACTGAAAACATTCACGAAATAGCTAAGCAAAAACTCACTGAAGAAGGTTACAAAGTTGACCTCATAACCCACGCACCTTCAGAAGAAGAGTATATTAAACTTCTTAAAAATTATGATGTTTTAGGTATTCGTTCTAAGTCTGATTTAAATGAAAACATTTTAAAATCTAACAGCCATTTAATGGCGGTGGGCGCTTTTTGTATAGGAACCAACCAAGTTAACTTAAAAAGTTCAAGTCGCTTGGGAATTCCTGTTTTTAATAATGGTATTGCTCGGCCGTTTATGTGTGTCTCCAAGAATCAATTAAGAACTTATGCAGCGAAAACGAAACTCAAATGGATTGAAGACAAAAGCAATTCCAATACTAAATTTGAACGAAATGCCATGCGCTTATTATTTTTAAAGAATTTGCAATTACGTTATCCGAACTATCTTCGCC
>JBEBIK010000150.1:0-5529 GCA_040080445.1 Pseudobdellovibrio sp. | reverse complement strand
TTACCAGGTATTGCGGGTATAGCACTCACTGTAGGTTTTGCAGTTGATGCTAACGTTTTAATTAATGAACGTATTAAAGAAGAAATTATGAAAGGCTCATCGCTAAAGTCGGCCTTTGCAGAAGGCTATCATAAAGCCATGTCAGCTATCATCGACTCTAACGTGATCGTGGCATCAACGGGTTTAATTTTACTTTACTTCGGAACAGGTCCTGTCAGAGGTTTTGCTGTAACATTATTAGCAGGTATCGTTACAACAATTTTTGCTAACGTATTCGTATCAAAAGTAATTGTAGATAATTTAGTGCACCGTTTTGGTGTTAAGAAATTTTCGGTTTAGGAGTAATTATGTCTAAAAGTACAGAAACAGAATCATTCGGCCGTTTTGACTTCGTAAAAAATATCGGACTTTTCGGTGGTATTTCAGCTATCTTGATTATAGGTTCAATCATTTATCTCGCGATTCGTGGTATCAACTACGGTATCGATTTTAAAGGTGGAACTGAAATCCAAGTTAAATTCAACCAAACAGTTACAATCGACGAAGTGAGAGCTACTATCGAAGGTTTAAAACTAGGTGAAACGGGAGTACAGGGCTTTGGCGAAGGAAACGAATACATCATTCGTTTCGTTGGCGAAAAGGGTGCTAACGATAAAGAAACCAATGAAAAACTACAGGCTTCAATTGCTGGAATCAAAGATAACTTAACAACTAAGTTTGCCGATAAAGGCGCTGAAATTCGTCGTGTCGATTCAGTAGGCCCGCAAGTGGGTTCTGAGTTAAAACGTAACGGTGTACTTTCTATTTTTTACTGTTTATTAGTTATCATGATCTACGTTTCTATGCGTTTCGATTATAAATACTCACCGGGTGCGGTTGTGTGTTTATTTCATGACGTATTTATTACGCTTGCGATCTTCATGCTCGTCGGCAAAGAAGTAAACGTTCCTATCTTAGCAGCTATGCTTTCACTCATTGGCTTCTCGCTCAATGACACCATCGTTGTTTTTGACCGTATCCGTGAAACAGAAAGTTTATACAAACACAAAGGTATGGTTTTTATTGTTAACAAATCAATTAACGATATGCTCGGACGCACTATCATTACAGCAGGCTCGTTAGCCTTAACTTCTTTATGCTTATATTTATTTGCAGGCGGAGTTGTTTCGGATATCGCGTTTGTAATTACTGTTGGTTTATTCTTCGGTACGTATTCTTCAATTTACGTAGCAGCTCCGTTAATTATTTTAATGGAAAAACTAAAAGCACCAAAAACTGCTTAATCAAGTAAAGGTCAGATCATGGCTCAATGGAAAGAGAGAAAAACTCAAACTCCTAAGCTCATCGGGCCTTTTCCCGATCTGATCGCACGCGTTCTTGCGTCGAGGGAAATTACACAAGAAAATTTAGACGGATTACTTAACCCAAAATTAAGTAATCTTAAAGACCCTATGCTCATGCTGGGCATGAATATCGCCGTTGAGCGTTTAGTCAAAGCCTACAAAAACGACGAAAAGATATGTATCTATGCCGATTTTGATTTAGACGGCACGAGCGGACTCGCTATTCTTAAAACTGGATTTGAAAAGATAGGTTTTAAAAATGTTGCGTACTATCAGCCAAAACGTTTAAGCGAAGGCTATGGTTTTCATGCCGAAGCCGTAGAAGAACTTAAAAATTTAGGTATTTCACTCATCGTAACAGTCGATGTAGGTATCACCTCATTTAAAGCTTTTGAAAAAGCTAACGAACTAGGTGTGGATGTTATTTTAACAGATCACCATTTACCAGCTGACCAACTTCCAAAAGCTTTAACAATTGTAAACCCCAACCAAAAAGCCTGCACCTCAGGTCTTGGCTACTTATGCGGAGCGGGTGTTGGATTTTATTTATTACGTGCAGTTAAAAGAGCTTTTTACGACGACCCAACTTTACCAAAAAACGAATGGGACTTAAAAGAAGTCTTAGAATTTTTTTGTATCGGCACACTCACGGATATGGTGCCACTCGTAGAAGACAACCGCGTTTTGGTTAAATACGGACTCAAAGTTTTAGCCACCACTGAAAAAGCAGGCCTTAAAGCTTTGCTTGAAGCACTTAAACTCGACGGACGCGAACTCACATCGCAAGATGTAGCCATTCGTTTTGCACCCAAGCTCAATGCGCTCTCTAGAATGGAATCTGACATTCTGCCTGCACAAATTTATTTAGAGACTGATCACAAAAAAGCTCAGCAAATGATATCTCGCGTGCTAGAAAACAATGAAACTCGGCAAACTTTACAAGGCGACGCGGAACAACGCGCATTTAAAATGCTCGAAAACTGGAACGAGCCTGATTTTGTATTCGTAAGCTCGCCATTTTTTCACAGAGGTATCATTGGCCTAATCGCCACAAAACTTTCGCAAGCTTTCAATAGACCAGCCTTTGTAGGAAGTGAAAACTCTGAAGGAGTTATCGTCGGCAGTTCTCGCACTCCGCAAGGCAGTGAGACTAGCCTTGTAGAAGCCTTAAAAGGTGCTGAATCTGTGCTGACAAGATTCGGTGGTCATGCCGCCGCTGCTGGGTTTGAACTTCACGCAAAAAACCAAGCGGAGTTTCCAAATTTAATCAAAGCTCACTTTCATAGAATTAAAGCACAAGAGCACACCACTGAAATTGATTTCGACACCATCGCAGATCTTTCTGAAGTTAATCCAAATGTGATGAAGTGGTACGATTTCATTGGTCCATTTGGTGTTGGTTTTAACATTCCACTGATTAAATTTACTGATGTATCTTTAGTATCAAAAAAAGAACTTAAAGGCGGACACTTTAAACTTAATTTTTCTGACACTGTTCATAATAGTAAAATTGACGCCTTAATGTTTTCTCCCAACGATAAATTAAAAAATCTCTTAGACGTGGGTCAAAAGTACCAAGTCTTAAGTGAGCTTCAATGGAACTACTACAACGGACGCAAAACCATTCAACTTCTTGTTAAGGATTTAAAGCAGCTATGAGCCTTGCAAAAAAAGACTCCATCGTTTTATTGTCAGCAGGTCTCGATTCAACTGTTAACTTTTACGCTGCAAAGCTTGAAACCAACATCAAGCTCGCGATCACTTTTGACTACGGTCAAAAAGCTGCAAAAAAAGAAATCGAATGCGCTCGCGCTATTGCCGACTCTCACAAAGTAAAACATCAAGTGGTAGAGCTTCCTTGGCTTAAAAATTTAGGTAGTTCTTCACTTACAAGCGATGCCACTAAAGTACCTACTGGTAAAAATATTTCTATCGATAATCAAAAAGTTTCAGAAAGTACAGCCAGAGCTGTCTGGGTACCAAATCGTAACGGAGTTTTCTTAAACATTGCGGCCAGCTATGCTGAAAGCATTAAAGCCGAGATTTTAGTTCCAGGTTTTAACAGAGAAGAAGCCGCAACTTTTCCAGATAACAGTTTAGATTTTATCAGAGCTTGTCGTAAATCATTTATCTACTCAACCGCCACCCAAGTCGAAATTCAGTGCTACACCATCACCATGGGTAAAACAGAAATCGTCGAGCTCGGCAAAAAACTTCTGGTACCCTTTGATAAAATTTGGCCGTGCTATCAAGCAAACGATTTCTGGTGCGGGGAGTGTGAATCTTGCCAAAGAGCAAAACGCGCATTTAAAGTGAGCCGCCTAGACTTCAGACACCTTTTTGAAAAGTATTAAAAATATGAAATATAAATTTATCGAAAAAACTATTAATTACGACGGCGCTCAACTTAAACCATTATACGCTTATGTAAATCACCACGTTCATGGCGATAGCATCATCAGCTTCATTGGTTCGTGTAACGTAACTCTTGAACACATGGTCGATGCCGAAGACTTCGTCGTAAATGCCGAAATCAAATCCGACAAAATGTTGCATTTCATAGTCGAAATGTTTTCACAAAACTTAACCACTGCGGTTTCGTTACAAAGACTACTCACTTCAATCACGCAAAATTTACTTTTAGATAAAGGCCACCAGCTTAAACGTGAAGGTGACGATCTTTATTTTAATGGTAAAAAACTCAGTATTTCGATTGCTTCTTGTTCTGCGGTTTCTTCGATGATTCATTTAGGACTTAATATTGAAAATGCGGGAACTCCGGTTCCGACTTGTGCGCTTTCTGATTTTAAATTGGAGCCTACTGTGTTTGCCGTTGAGCTTATGAAGAGATTTTCTGAAGAGTATGCTTCGATTATTGAAGCTACGCAGAAGGTTAAGCCTTTGTAGGTTAAATTCTATATCGCTTACTCCCCAGAACCACGACTCTGATCACTAGTTTTAATCTTAGTAGTAGCATAAGCATGGTTACAAAGAAGACTCGCTATGCGGCGGTATTCGCTTAATAGGTCTAAGTGAATTGAGCTTGTGTTAATACTTTCTCTTAAGCCCTGATTTAAACGTAAAATATGAGTTTCTCTGTAGCCAATTTCTAGTTTGGCAAGTTCTCGTTTTAACTGAATGGCCACTTCGCACATTTGTGGGTTGTCGTAAGCATTAATACCCATCGACGACACTTTTACCACTTGGGCGTGCATTTCTTGAATTTCGTGAAGTCCTGCAGGAGAGAACTCCAATTTTAAAGCATGCTTTTTAATAGCTAATGTGCGGATGTTTATATCGATCGAGTCGGCTGCGCGTTCTAAGTCGCTGATGAACATAATCATATTCATGATGTTTTGATGAACCACCGTATTACTTTTATTGGCGTGATCTAATAAGAACATTTTAATTTCGCGGTATAAAAAATCGACTTGGTTATCGCGGTCTTTAATAGATTGCACGAGCATTGGGTCTTCGGTTTCAAATAAGTGCACGGAGTCTTTAATCATGTTGAGCACGATGTCGGCCATGCGCATGATTTCGCGTTGCGCGTACGAAACCGCTAAGGCTGAGTTTTGGTAAGTGTCCATGGTTAAAAATTCTGCGCCGAATTCGTCGGCAGCACTTTTTGGAAACATTTTTTCGATGAGCTCGGCACCTTTAGTAATAAAAGGTAAGAAGAGTAGGGCTGAGGCTATATTAAAGAAAAAGTGAGTGTTGGCAATTAAGCGGCTAGGAGTGGTGTCGAAAGTTTGAATGTAGGCTAGAAAATATTCGGTGAGCGGGTAAAAGATAACAACACTTATTGTTTTATAAAAGAAGTGGGCCCAGGCCACTTGTTTACCGATATAGTTGCTGCCAACGGAAGCCATAATAGCCACCGAAGTGGTGCCGATATTGGCGCCGTAAACCCATAGAATTGCGTCGTGTACCGAGATAACTCCGGCGCTGGCTAAGCTCATGGCTAAACCAATAGTAATGGCGCTACTTTGTACGAAGGCGCAGAAGATGACGGCTGCAAAAAATGAGTAGTAAGAGTTGTCGCGAATACTTTGAAAGAACTCCACAAGAATGTCGAGCTCGGCAAAGTAGTGAGAGCTTGTGGAAATCATTTTTAAACCCACAAATAATAACGCAAAGCCCATTAGCACTGTGGCTAAATTTTTAATGGCGGGTTTTTTAGCAA
>JBEBIK010000149.1:0-5532 GCA_040080445.1 Pseudobdellovibrio sp. | reverse complement strand
GAGGTATTTCATCCCTAATAGGCTACCCCCTTTTAAAATTGAAAGCCAGACGCCAACTGGACTATAATGCTTTTAAGCCCAAATCCACCCCTATTTTTTAAGATAAAGCCTCTCCACAAAAGCGTAAAACAGGGTTATAATGAGTATTATGATTAAAATAACAGAATCAGCTTCAAGTAAAATATTATCTCTCAAAACCGAAGAAGGTAAACCTTCTGAGTCTTTCTTAAGAGTAGAAGTTAAAAAAGGTGGCTGCTCCGGTCTATCTTACAAAATGGATTTCGATACACAGTTAAAAGATGGCGACAAAGCTTTTGAAGCGCATGGTCAGCGTATTGTTGTAGACCCACAAAGTATTCTTTATTTGTTAGGTATGGAACTCGACTACTCTGGCGGCCTTAACGGTAAGGGCTTTGTATTTAATAACCCAAATGCCACGAAAAATTGTGGCTGCGGTTCGAGCTTTAACGTTTAGTTTTTTATTACATTTTGAATTAAAAAAAAGGCACTTTTTCAAGTGCCTTTTTTATTTATTTAATTGGAGAGTAAGCTGGCTTCGGAACCACAACCGGTGGAGGTGGTGGCGGTTTGCATGCATCTTTAGTGCTAGGAATTACAACTATTGCTTTTGTTTGGTCCATAGTTACATTTTCAATATGAGTAACAACAACGAGAAAATCAGTTGCATCTTCACATGGCTCTTTAGGAAGTAACTTAATAGGAATATCGAGACTTACTTGTCCTGGTGGAATTACGAAAGTTTGTTTAAATCCTACATAGTCTTTACCATCTAAAGCTGTACCGTCTAAAGTTTCGATTACTAAAGTAATCGGCAAAGTAGATGGCTCATTTAATACGATAGTTGCATTACTGTCAGTACTTCTAGCCGGAATAGATACTCTATCAGTAACGAAGCGCGCAGCTGGCATTTTAACTTTGTCGATAAGTCTTAAGTCAGCACTTAAATTAATTTCTATCAACTGCGAAGCTACTGATAAAATCACTTTAAAGTCTTGGTCACCTTGTACTAAATTATCGATATCAATTGAAGTTAAAGATAATGCTAAACTATTGCTTCCAGCCATCGCTGTTGAAGTACCGCTGATTGTCTTAAATCTGTTTTTTACATCAACTGAACGATCCGTTGGTTCAATAAACCAGTTAAAGCTAGTGCTATTTCTGAATATTTCTACGAACTCTAGATTTAATACTTTTGTTTCGCCTTCAGACATCACAAATTTATTGTTTTCAGTTAATGAAATAACCTGAGGTGGCGGAGGTGGCGGCTCAACTGGCGCACGACAAGGGATAATAATTTTAGCTATATCGTTAGCTACTGTAGCCCCTTTTAAATTAAATTTATTTATTTTAGCTGCAAAATCGATATCGCACATATCCGTAATACGAATACCAATAACTGGTAGACGTGCGCGCATTGTATTTGGCGCAAACACAACAACTTGTTTTATTTCGCTGTTGGGAGATGGAGTTTTAAAACCATTGTAGTTGCGGTGATATTTAGCAGAGCCATCGACTAAGTTAACTTCTACAACTACTGGCTCAGTAGTTTTTTCGCTTAATTGTAATTCTAAAAACGCTTCTTCTTTTTCATCGCCTACAACTATGTTTTGTACAAAGCTTACTAGTGGCATTTTTGAAGCATCCAGCAATGTTAAATCAGCAGAAAGCGAAGTTGGTGAGTTCTCCGGAGTTAAAGCAATTAAAAACTCTTGTGTACCTTGGCGAATATTATCGACATCAACCGCCGAAATTTTAACTGTTACATTTTTTTGACCGGCTTTTCCGACTGCATTTCCATTAATACTTTTAAATCTTTTGTTTGCATCTACGTCTTTTGATTTCGACATCAAAGTCCAAACGAAATTGGTATCCGCAGCTAAAGCATCGACAAACTCCACTTGAAATTCGCGAACTTCACCTTCAGTCATAACAAATTTATTATTATCACCAGTTTGAATACCTTTTTGCTTAGCACTGGGTGCACCTAATATTCCTAGCGGGCGACCTTCGTAATTAACCTTTGCACATGAAGTAAGTGCGCTTACTGAAGCAACAGCAATTAATAAACCTGTGAGTAAATTTCGTTTCATAAGGCATCCTCTTAATTAATTTTTATATCGCTGGCGAGTATAATACATATAGAGAAGAAATCCATAATAGGTTCTGTATTAGTTTTGAAGGTATGAAAAAAAGTAAAAAAAACGTTTTTCTGAGTGAAAAATGTCTAAAGTTTTGACGCTTAGAATGGTTTTAAAACATCACTAAGTCTTCTGAGGAGGCTTTTCGGGCTTTTTCTGAGTAAGGATCATCGTATCGTGAACCGCAGATAACTCTTTAGGATCTTTTTGCTTAAATCCACGAACCTTTTTCTGAGTGTCAACTTTGTTCAATTGCTCCGTTAAATCGACTGTTACAGAGCCAAAACAGCGCACTTGGCAGCTGAGTCTTCGTCCGTCGATGTAGTAACTTGTTCCAATTAAATTGAGTTCTGCTTTACTTGGTTCAGGAATTGAGTTTTCACCTTCGATGATCTTTACGCGGCACTCAGAGCACGAAGCAATACCACCGCAGATCGATTTAATTTTAAGTCCGTGTTCAGTGGCAATTTGCATGAGCGACTTACTTGGGTCTACGTCGGCTTCTACATTTTGAGGCATAAATTTTATTTTCATATTACGAAACCACAATCTTAAGAAATTTTTTCTTACCCGCTTTAATAATCAAGCTTGTTCCTGATTTTAAATCGATTTTAAGTTTAGGATCAGAAATTTTTTGTTGATCTATTTGAACGCCACCACCAACAATTAAGCGCGTAGCTTCGCCATTTGAAGGTGTCATTCCTAATTGAGTCATTAACTGCGCTAAACCCACCTGAGTCTGAGCTGGTAGAGTTTTTTCTTCAACTTCGTTTGGCATACCTTTATCAACAAAGATGCGATTAAACTCATCTTCAGCTGCTTGCGCAGCTGTTGCCGAATGAAATCTAGTTACCAAAGTTTTAGCTAACGCCACTTTAACTTCACGTGGATGTTTGTTTTTATTAGCCACATCATTTTTTAATTGAGCTAATTCTATAGGAGTAATACTCGTTAAAAGTTCGTAGTAACGATACATGAGGTCATCTGATACACGCATCGTTTTACCGAACATATCTTTTGGAGATTCATTCACACCAATATAATTGTCTAGAGACTTCGACATTTTATTAACGCCGTCTAAACCTTCTAAAATTGGCATTGTTAAAATACACTGTTGCTCGACACCGTAGCTTGCTTGAAGATCACGACCAACTAATAAATTAAATTTTTGATCTGTGCCACCAAGTTCAAGATCGCTTTGTAAAGCTACTGAGTCGTAACCTTGGCATAATGGATACATGAATTCATGCAAAGAAATAGGAACACCAGCTTTATAGCGTTTAGTAAAGTCGTCGCGCTCGAGCATTCTGGCCACTGTGTACTGCGCAGAGAGCTTAATAAAATCAATCGAAGTTAATTTTAATAACCAACTCGAGTTGTAAACAATTTCGGTTTTTTCAGGGTCTAATATTTTAAAAATTTGCGAAGCATAGGTTTTAGCGTTTTGATCGATTTCTTCACGACTCAGAATAGGGCGAGTTGTATTTTTACCTGATGGGTCGCCAATTAAAGCTGTAAAGTCGCCAATCAAAAACTGAATATGATGACCTAAATCCTGTAAAGTTTTGAGCTTATTAATTACAACAGTGTGACCAATATGAATGTCTGGGCGATTAGGGTCTGCACCTAATTTAATTTTTAAAGGCTTTTTAGTATTAAAACTTTTTTTAAGTTTTTTTAAAAAATCTGCATCGCTGATAAAATCAACACTTCCAAATTTAATAAGTTCTAATTGCTCTTCAGGTTGCTTGAACATTATCTCGCAACCTCAACCGAACGTGTTTCTCTAACGATAGTTACTTTAACTTGGCCCGCATGTGGGAGTTCGCGTTCAATTTTTTTAACCACATCACGCGCTAACATTAAACTTTGGTCATCCGTTACGCGTGAGCTTTCAACTAACACACGTACTTCTCGGCCCGCCTGTACGGCTACTGATTTTAAAACTCCATCAAAAGAGTTGGCGATGCTTTCTAAATCTTTTAAGCGATTAATGAAGTTGTCCATTTGTTGACGACGAGCACCTGGACGAGAGTTTGATAAAATACTGGCCGATGTAACAACCCAAGCTAACGCGCTTTGCGCTTTTTCGTCGCCGTTATGAGCACGAATAGCATGGCACACATCTTCAGACTCACCGAACTTTTTAGCCATTTCAGCGCCTACGAATGCATAGTTGCCTTCGAATGTATGATCGGCTGCTAATCCAACGTTATGTAAAAGACCTGCACGCTTTGCGATTTTAATATTGAGACCAATTTCAGCCGCTAACAATCCTGAGATGTGGGCTACTTCAAGAGCTGCATTCAATGCGTTTTGCGCATGAGTACTTCTGTATTTAAGGCTGCCTACCATTTTAGTAAGCTCATTGTGTAATTGCGTGATGCCTAACTCTACAATTACTTTGTCGCCTTCTTCTTTCATAGATTTAGAAAGTTCGCCCTTTTGTTTTTCAACAACCTCTTCAATACGAGCTGGATGCACTCTGCCGTCTTCCATTAATTTATCAATTGTACGACGAGCCAACTCACGACGAATTGGATCAAATCCTGAAATAACAATAGTCTCAGGCGTGTCGTCTACGATTAGATCCACACCACAAAGTGCTTCTAAGGTACGGATGTTACGGCCTTCGCGACCAATAATTTTACCTTTCATCTCATCAGATGTAAGACTCATGACGGATACAGTTCTTTCAGAAGTAAACTCTGAAGCAAAACGCGACATTGCGCGCGCAATAATATTACGAGATTTTTTATCCGCTTCTTTTAAAGTTTCTTCTTCAATTTCAGCAATACGTTTAGCGGCTTCGCCTTTAGCTGTTTCTTCTAAAACTTGAAACAACTCACGACGAGCTTGTTCTTGAGTCATCTGTGCAACGTTTTCAAGTTTCTTTTGAAGATTGCCGATTTGCTCTTGAGTTGATTTCTCAACATCTTTTAAACGGTTTTCAGAAATCACGATTTTCTCTTCGCGATCTTTTAATTGATTCATGAATTTATCATTTTCGTCTTGGCGATGCTTAAACTGATCGTCAATTTCTTTTAAACGACGCTCTAGCTGAGACTCTTTATTTTTAAGCTGAGATTTTTGTTTATTGATTTCGGTTTCAACGTTTTTACGCGCTTTTGTTTCAAAATCCTTAGCTTTAGCATCTGAATCTTTTTTAATTTTAAGACTTTCAGATTTTGCTTTGTTTAAAATTCTATCCGCTTCTTCTTTAGCTGACTTCTTAGTGTTTTGATCTTGAATTCTTTTAAATGCAAAAACAATAAAGGCTCCAACCACTAATCCTACAAATACAAAAACTAATTCCACTTTCCGACTCCTTCGAACTTATTTAATATTATAAATTTTTTTTTCAGTTACTATC
>JBEBIK010000148.1:0-5605 GCA_040080445.1 Pseudobdellovibrio sp. | reverse complement strand
CTTGAGAGATGCTTTCAGCAGGCCGGAATTAAAGAATCTGAAATTGATCACGTTTTTTTAACTGGCGGAACAGCTCACGTGCCTTTTATTCAAAAAGAATTCAAAAAAAGATTTGGCGCAGATAGACTCCAATCAAAAAATTTCTTTCACTCTATTTTATCTGGATTAATTGAAAGCGCTAAAAACTGGGATCAGTTTTAGTTACATACCAATAGCTTTTAACCAAGCCTCATTAGGCAAAATTAACTTACGGTTCTTAAGATCAAAAAAACCCGCTGTTAAAACGATTTCACTGGCCACATCGCCATTAGCTTTAAGCATTTGCTGTTTCATTTTAAAGATTTTACCCTCGTAAGAAATCATTTCGAGAGTAATCGTAATTATTTCTCGCAGCTTTAGTTCTTTTAAAAATTTTAAATCGATGCCCAGAATGACCGGGCCAAAACCAGTTTCATGAACTTTTTTATATCCGTAACCGCCAGAGGTTATAGCTTCCCATCTGGCTTCTTCGTATAAAGACAAGTACATAGCATTATTAACATGCCCATAAGAATCTAAGTGTTGTTCTTTAATAAGTATGTCGTATTTATATAGCATTACTTCAAAGCTTCACGGATGTAAGCAGAAGCCTGATCCATAATCCAAACAACAGCTGCGATTACAACGATAATAGTTCCAACTTCAGGCCACATGGCTTGTCCTTGATACTTAATTAGCATTGTACCGATACCACCACCACCAACTAAACCTATGATTGTAGCCATACGTACGTTGATATCCCAGCGATAAACTGTAAATGAAATATAAGGTAATACCACCTGAGGAACGATAGCAAACCAGATTACTTGCAATTTGTTAGCACCACAAGATTGCACACCTTCAATAGGGCCTTCGTAAACGGTTTCAACCATTTCAGAATACTGTTTAGTTAAAGAAGCAATTGAGTGAATCATTAAGGCAAGCATTCCGGCAAATGGACCAATACCCACCCAAACCGAGAATATAATTGCCCATACTAATGCTTCAATTGAACGCGTTACATTCAATACAGTTCTAACAAACATATAAACAGCGTAAGCCCATGGGCTTTTCATAATATTTTTAGCAGCAACGAAACTTAGTAAAAATGCAAACGGAATGGCTAAGAAGGTAGCCAAGAATGCCATGAAAATTGTTTCGATAATATTTAATACTGCCGTTGGCAAAACCTGCCAGTTTGGAGAAAAGATACCTTTGAATAAACGTTTTGCACCTTCGAAACCATCTTCATCTAAAAGCTCATACATTGAAAATTTAGTTTTAAAAAGACCTACAATAAATAATACTAAAATCGTTAAAAATAAATGCCAACCCCAGAATGCTTTGTACCAAGGTTTTGATTCGGCGCGGGCTTTTACGTAAGCAGGTTCAAAAAGATTCTCTCCGAATGTTTTGTAGCCAGCTTGATTTAAAAAGTGACTTAATAATCCGCCAGCAATCATTGATCCGATAAAGATTGTAGAAACCAATGAAAGGTTTAACAACTGCTCATCTGTAGGATTGTAAATTAAAGATAAAATTACAGACACAAATAGTGCGAAACTTACACCATCTAAAAGCGAACGACGAAAAACGTGTGATTTAGTTTTCATATGCATTTCTCCTAAGGCCTAGTTGATGTGAACTTCTTTGGCGCCTTCGCCATATATTTTTTCGAACCAAGCTTCATCGATATTTTTAGGATCGCCTTCATATACGAGTTCTCCGCCTTTAAGAGCGATAACACGTGTAGCGTACAATCTAACTAAAGATAAGAAGTGGAGATTACATATAATAGTGATACCAAGCTCTTGATTAACTTTTTTGAGATAATCCATAACGATATGGCAAGTAGCGGGATCTAGAGAAGCTACGGGCTCATCAGCTAATAAAACTTCAGGATTTTGTGTTAAGGCGCGCGCGATAGCTACGCGTTGCTGTTGGCCACCAGAAAGCTGATCGGCACGGATATGAGCTTTATCAGCGATACCCACTAATTTTAAATATTTCATAGCATCAGCTTTATCGGCCTCAGAAAATAATCCGAAGATACTTTTCCAGGTCTTCGTTACGGCTAATTTTCCCATTAAAACATTATTTAAAACTGTGTGGCGCGGAATTAAGTTAAAATGTTGGAAGATCATTCCTATTTTACTTCTGAGACTGCGGATTTCAGCAGCAGTAGAAAGTTGAACTATGTCCTGTTCGTGAAACTTAGCTTCACCACCAGTTGGGTCGTGAAGACGATTTAAACATCTGAGGAGTGTTGATTTACCTGAGCCGCTTAGGCCGATGATAACCAGAAACTCACCTTTTTTAACATCAAAACTTATGCCTTTGAGCGCTTGCACGCCATTAGGATAAGTTTTTTCTAAGTTTTTAATCTTTAAAATTGGCTCAGACATAAATCCCCCTCAATACCAAAAGCTCTTAAAAAAAATAAATTACTTTTTCTTAGCCATTAACTCTTCAGCATTTGCACCCGCAGCTCTAAGCATTGCACGTGCAGAGTCGTAATCAGCATCTGTAGCTCTTTTAACTTCTGTGATGCCGTAAATAGCTTTGAATGCATCTTGACCTTCTTTAGTAGAAACGAATGCGATCATCGCATCAATAATTTTAGTTTTCATTTCTTCAGGCATATCTTTTCTGAAAACAACAGGATCATTTTTAATAGATTCAGATAGTGATAAAATAACTACTTTTTGTTCAATATCAGGATATTGAGTTTTTACTAAACGACGAGCGTCTTCGATTTGCTCAACACCTTTGTCGTCTTTGGCAGGTGCCGAGTAGAATGTAGCTCCTGCATCAACTTGACCTTGGTAAACCATAGAAACCACATTATCGTGCTTACCAGCAAAAACTGTTTCTTTAGGTACGATGCCTTTTTCTTTAAGAGTTTTCATCGGAAGTAAGTAGCCAGATGTAGAAGCGGGCTCTACAAAAGCAATCTTTTTACCAACTAAGTCTTCAATTTTTTTAATTGAACTGCCAGCTTTAACAATAAATTGTGACTGATATGTATCAACACCATGGCGTAATACTGTTAATTTAGCTTCTGCACCGTATTTTTCGTGAGCTAAAATATAACCAAAAGTATTTAATGCAGCTACGTCTGCTCTTTTAGTTCCGAAAGCTTCAACCACTGCAATAAATGATTGCGGGATAGTAACTTCGAATTTATACGGAGTGTTTTTTTCTAAATAAGTTTTGAATGCTTTTGAGTTATCTTCGATAACTTTAGCATCTACAGAAGGTACGAAATGTAATTTTACAGGATTGTCTTCAGACCCAAGTTCTGCAGTTTTTTTTGTGCAAGCTGTTGTTAAGAGAGCTGCAGTTACGATCGTTAACACAAGTGAATTCATAAGAATGTGTTTCATGTTTCTTCCTTTTGTTTATATTACAAAAATTTCGTCCGAACGTAGCAAAATAGACAGCCGATTCCAACATGTTTATAGAAAACACTTTTCTTTTTTACCCAATAGAGACATACTCGGTTGAAAATGAGTGCAATTCCTACAAATCTTAACCAAATCCTCAAAATCTCTCGCGAATATGCTGCTCAAAATATGCGCACGTTAGCTGTTTTTGATCTAGACTCAACGCTATTTAACGTGAGCACCCGTACCCAAAAAATACTTTCTGAGTTTGCAGAAAAGCACCAAATCGAGCGCCTGAAAGGCGTTCAGGTTAAACATGAAGACTGGGGAATTAAAGAAGCTGTTCTTCGCGCCGGCTTCTCGATGGAACACGATATCGAAATTTTAAAAGAGCTCAGAGACTTCTGGTCTGAGAGATTTTTTACCAGCGAATACTTGCATTACGATGTCCCTTACTTAGGAGCCATTAGTTTTGTGCAAGATTTAGCTGATACAGGTTGCGAAATTAAATATCTCACGGGACGCGACAACTCTCGCATGCGTAAAGGAACTGTAGAGGTTCTTGAAAAATGGGGTTTTCCCTTTACTTCCGAAAATTTATTTTTAAAACCTAATAATTCTCAAGAAGATGAGCTCTACAAACATGAGTGGTTTAAAGAATTAAATCACAGCGACTACAAAAAAATATTTTTCTTTGAAAATGAGCCCGTTAACGTCAATGCTATTATCGATTCTTGCCCTGAGGTTGAAATTATTTTTTTAGATACGACTCATGCACGCAAACAAGAAGTCAGTGCTGAGCTTTGTAGAATTAAACATTTCGGTAGGGACTAACTCATGCTGACACTTATCGCCACTCCTATCGGTAGAACTGACGAAATAACACTGAGATCATTAGAGCTTTTAAGAAATGCAGACGTTGTTGTTTGTGAGTCCACTAAAGAAACTTCAAAACTTTTAAAAGTTCATGAAATTAAAGCCAAAAAGTATGAAGTTTTAGATGAACACTCTACAGCTGATGATGTGTCTTCGATGTTAGAGTTTTGTAAAAATCAGAATGTGGTGCTGGTTTCGGATTGCGGTACGCCTAGCTTTTGCGACCCTGGCTTTCAGTTGGTTGAAGCCTGTCGCAAAGCAAATGTTAAAGTTCAGTCTTCTTTAGGAGCTTCGAGTCTTATGGGTTTAATTTCTTTGAGTTCTGAAAGAATCAACCAATTTCATTTTCGTGGTTTTATTCCAGCGGAAAATGTGGCGCGCGAAAAAGAATGGCAACAGTTAAAAAAGTCGACCGAGCCTTTTGTGCTCATGGACACCCCATACCGTCTAAAAAAAATGTTAGACGAGTGCTGCTTGCATTTGCCTGATCGTAAAATGCTACTGACATTGAATTTATCACAAGATGACGAAACTATTTTAGAGGGCAAACCTTCGCAAGTTCAGCAACATCTTAAATTTGATAAAGCTGAATTTATGATATTAATTTATGCTAAAAAGTAACCAGACCACGCTCCCGATCGATATACATCTCGAAAAAATAGTTAAACTCACAGAGCAAAATGAAAACATTATTTTAACCTCCCCGCCCGGAACTGGAAAAACTTCGAGAGTTCCTGCGGCTTTGTTACAAAACTTAATAAACCTAAAGTCTGATAAAAAAATTATTGTGCTCGTACCAAGACGTATTGCTGCTATTTCTTCGGCGGCACGCATTTGCGAAGAGAACAATTGGATTATGGGTCGTGAAGTGGGCTACACAGTTCGCTTTGATAATAAAACTTCGGCTACAACCCAACTTATCTTTATGACTGAAGGTGTATTTATTAAAAAATTGGCTGACGCCGAGATGTGGAAAAGCCTTGAGCTTGTTATTTTTGACGAATTTCATGAAAGATCAAGCCAAATTGATTTGGCTCTTGGCGTTTGCTTAGAAAAACAAATTTTAGAGCAAAATTTAAAGATGTTGGTTATGTCAGCTACTTTAGATGTAAGCCAATTGCAAACTTACCTCGGAAAATCAGAGCACATTGAAGTGACTACACCTGTGTTCGAGTTAGAAATAGTAAAAGCTAAAAAATCTCAGCGTTTAGTTTGCGACTTTGGATTTGCAGACCTTTTAGTTGAAACTCTCCAGCAAGCTTTAGGCAAATCTAAAAAAGATATTTTGATATTTTTACCTGGGTTATCTGAAATTCGGTTTATAG
>JBEBIK010000147.1:0-5612 GCA_040080445.1 Pseudobdellovibrio sp. | reverse complement strand
GGAACATCCTATTCATAAAGTTACAAATGAAATTTTTTCGATTATGGCAAGACTTGGTTACAGTTTAAGAACAGGTCCATTGATAGAAAAAGATTATTATAATTTTGAAGCTTTGAATATCCCACCCAATCATCCAGCGCGCGATATGCAAGACACTTTCTTCGTAGATGAAACTCACGTTTTAAGAACGCATACTTCGCCAATTCAAATACATTCTCTTGAAAACGAAAAACCACCTTTACGTATTATTGGTACAGGTTCGGTATTTCGAGTCGACAGCGATGTTTCACATTTACCTAACTTTCATCAAATTGAAGGCATGTGTGTTGATGAAAAAGTTTCGATGTCGGATTTAAAAGGCACGATTTCATTTTTCGTTCGTGAGTTTTTTGGTGATGGATTAAAAACAAGATTTAGACCAAGTTTCTTTCCGTTTACTGAGCCTTCGGCAGAAGTCGATTGTTCGTGCCCTATTTGTAAAGGTAAAGGCTGTTCGATGTGCAAACAAACGGGCTGGATCGAAATTGGTGGTTGTGGTTTGATCAATCCTAAAGTTTTTGAAAATGCAAAAGTTGAATATCCTAAATGGCAGGGCTTTGCATTTGGTTTTGGCGTTGAGCGTATGGCTATTATTAAATACGGAGTCGACGACATTCGGTTATTTCCAGCCAACGACACAAGATTCTTAAAACAGTTTTAATTAAAGGTAATTATGAAAATTTCTCTTAAATGGTTAAATGATTTTGTTGATGTTTCTGAATATGCGGCGAATCCCCAAGAGCTAGCTGACATTTTAACGAAAGCAGGTCTTGAAGTTGAAGAAATGCAAAACCGTGCAAAAGATTACGCTCACGTTGTAGTTGGCCACATCATTACAAAGGATAAACATCCAAACGCTGATAAACTTTCGTTATGTCAGGTTGAAGTAGCTCCGGGTGTAGTTTCGCAAATCGTTTGTGGAGCGCAAAATCACAAAGCGGGCGATAAAGTTATTGCAGCTCTTGCGGGTGCTGTTCTTCCTGGTAATTTCGCTATTAAAAAATCTAAAATTCGTGACGTTGAAAGTAACGGTATGCTTTGTTCTTTAAAAGAGCTTGGTTTAGCTGATACATCAGACGGCATTGCTATTTTGCCGGCGCTTGCGCCTACAGGTCAGAGTTATGCTGAGTTTGCAGGTTACGATGATATTACTTTTGAACTTAAAGTAACTCCCAACAGAGCCGACTGCTTAAGTCATTTTGGTTTAGCAAGAGAGCTTGGATGTTTGTTAAATAAACCAGTTAAACAACCTGAAGTTCTTACAAAGTTTTCTTCTGAATCAACCAAGAAAAAAATTAAACTCGAAGTTTTAAACACTGAACTTTGCCCTAGATACTGTGGTCGTTATATTTCAGGTCTTAAAATCGGACCAAGCCCTGCTTGGTTAAAATCGAGACTTGAAGCTATTGGAATGAATTCAATTAATAACGTAGTCGACGTTACTAATTACGTGATGCTTGAGATGGGTCAGCCGCTTCATGCTTTTGATGCGGATTTAATTAAAGGCGCAACTGTTGTTGTACGTAATGCAAAAGCCCAAGAAAAATTTAAAACGCTAAAAGAACAAGAGCTCATTTTAAGTGGAGAAGAGCTTGTTATTTGTGATGCCGAAAATGCAGTGGCTTTGGCTGGCGTTATTGGTGGAATGAATTCTGGTGTTTCTGAGGCTACAAAAAATATTTTCTTAGAGAGTGCTTCATTCAAAGCGATGTCGGTACGTAAATCTTCACGCACTCATGGTGTAGACACCGATTCAGCTTACAGATTTTCTCGCGGAGTAGATCAAAGTGGTGCTTCTCAGATTATGGACCGCGCAGCACTTCTTATACAGCAAGTGGCGGGTGGTGAAGTGTTTGGTGAGGCATATGATATTCATACCAATCCAGCCGTTAAAAAACCTATTAAGATTTCAGTTAAAACAGTTAGTGATCGTTTAGGTTACGAAGCCGATGAAAAACTATTTTTAACTTACATGAAGGGTCTGCAAATTAAAGTCGATGGCCCCGTAAATGGCGAATACACCATGACTCCGCCACTATTTAGATTTGATATCGAACAAGATATGGATCTAGTTGAGGAGTATGCAAGACTTCACGGGTACGAGCATATTCAAGAGACCATTCCAGCACTCAAAGCAGAGCCAGCAGATCATGATGCCAGCTACATGTTGAACCAAAAAATTTCGCAGTATTTACGTGCGGAAGGTTACAACCAAGCTTTCAATTATGCTTTCACAAGCGAAAGTTTAGAATCAACTTGGATAGGTGAGTTGACGGCGTTAACCAACCAAGGCTTAACTACCGCTGTCAATGCCGTTAAAATTATTAATCCATTAAGTGAAGAGCTTAATGTGATGAGAAGAACTTTAGCTTTAAGTTTATGGAGAAATACTTTAGACAATATTCGTGCAGGCAATCAAAATGGTGCTTTATTTGAAATTGGTTCTGTGTTTGCAAAAACAGAAACTGGTTACAGCGAAAAGCCGAGACTTTCTTTAATTAACTGGGGTGAGACTGTTGGTATATATGCTAATACTTCGCCAGTGTTATTTAAAGTTAAAGCGAGTGTTGAAAAACTGTTTCAAAGTTTACAAATATCAGCTTATAGCTTTGTAAGTGTAGCCACGCCTCCATCTTTCTTACACTTAGGTCAATGGGCTCAAGTGGTTGTTGAAGGTCAGGCTGTTGGTTTTATCGGCTCTGTGCACCCACGACAATTAGACAACGAAAAAGTACGAGTTCCTGTAGCACTTGCTGAATTAGATCTTCAGCAAATTTTAAAAGGACAGCCAAGACCAACTAAATTTAAATCTCTTTCTAAGTTTCAACCAGTTGAGCGCGATTTTGCTTTTGTAATGGATTCGTCAAAACAAATTGGTGATCTCTTAAAAGAAGCTAAAAAATCTTGTGGCGCTTCGCTCAAAGAACTCAAAGTTTTTGATATTTATGAGGGCGATAAGCTACCTGCTGGGCAAAAATCAGTGGCTTTACGTGCCCAGTTTCAAGCAGGCGATGTAGCTTTGGCAGAAGTTGATATTCAACAGTTAAGTCAAAAGTTGATTGATGCCGCCCAGAAGGCTGTTAATGCAAGTTTACGCTAAGCGGCAAGTCTTAAATATGATTCAAAAACTTGATTCATTTCAAATACTTGCTAGGCTTTTATTATCTCAAGGAGAAATTTTCTAATGGCTGGACAGAATGTCGGAAACTCAACAGTAACTAAAGCAGATATTGTTGAAAAAGTATATGAGACCATTGGTTTTTCAAAAAAAGAAGCAAGCGAACTTGTTGAGCTTGTATTCGTTGAACTTAAAAATACATTACAAAATGGTGAAAAAGTTAAAATTTCTGGTTTTGGTAACTTTGTAGTTCGCGGTAAAAGTGAGCGCATTGGACGTAACCCACAAACGGGTGAGCAAATTAAAATTTCAGCACGTAGAGTTTTAACTTTCAGACCGAGCCAAGTACTTAAAGCTATGCTTAATGGTGAAGAATACGCTCACTTAAAAGATGATGAGGATGACGATGAATAATAATCCGAATAATCCAACTGAAAATGAAAATGAAATTGAGCTATCTTTAGAAGATAAGTTTTTAGAGCAAGAGATTTTAGAGATCACTTCTCCAGAGCTTCCAGTTGAAATGAAGGCTGAGTCATTTAGCCTTCCTAGCGTATTGATAGACGAAGAATTGATGTTAGAAATCGCAGCAATTCCAGATCGTTTTGGTTTTAAAATTGGTGATGTAGCTGATTTACTTGGCATTAAGCAATACGTTTTACGTTACTGGGAGCAAGAGTTTGAATTGTTAAAACCTAAAAAAGCTTCTAACAATCAAAGACTCTACACCAAAAAAGACGTCGAAAATGCTTTTTTAATTCGTAAGCTTTTATACCGCGATAAATTTTCGATTGAAGGCGCTAGACAAGCGTTAAAAGATGTAAAGTTTGCTCTTAAAAAAGAAAAAGACTTTAACTCAGTTATTCAAAGAATTGATTTTGTACAAGATCAGATTAAAAATTTTGTAGACGACATTAAAAAAACTAAAAAATTATTTAACTAGATTTTTCTTTGGAAGTATCATTACGAGTTGTGTGTTGGTGCTTTCGTGATTGATGTAAAATTGTCCTTTGTGGGCTTCCATAATTCCTTTAGAAATACTTAAACCCAAACCAGTACCCTTACCTATTTCTTTGGTGCTGAAAAATGGCTGCATCACTTTGTCGCGTAGATGCTCGGGTATGCCGTTACCACTGTCTGTGATTTGAATCCGTACTTCGTTATTTGTTTCGCTAGCTTCTATTTTAATCCATTTGATATTGCTTTCGATAATTGCATCGTAAGAATTGTTGAGCGCATTAAGTAGAACCTGCGAAATCTGCGTAGGGCCACATTCAATATTGATTTCTTCGCTTACAGTGTAAGAAATGTCTATACCAAAATTTTTAAATTTTGCTTCGCAAAAGGTAAGAGTGTCTTCAATAATATTTTTTAAATTGGCTTCAGTGTGGCTCTCAATTTCTGTATCACGAGAAAAGCTTCTTAAGCCTTTAATAATACGATCAATTCTTTTAGTGGTGGTGCTGATATTCTCTAGACCATTGATTAATACTTCTTTTGAAATATTATCTTTTTGCAGCATCATTAACAGCTGCTGTGCGCGCCCCGAAATAATAGCTACGGGATTATTGATTTCGTGAGCTAAGCCTCCAGACATTTCTCCCAGAGAAGCCATCTTAGAGCTATGCTGAAGGTTCATCTTTTGACGATTCATTTCTAATTCAATTTTTTTAAGTTCATGTATATCGATAGTCGAAATAATTGTTTCGTCATTCAGAGATTTAACAGCGGTTACAAGGTGAGTTCTGTTTTCACCATTAACATTTAGATTGGTTTCATATTGTGATCGAGTTTCTGGAGACTTTATAAAGTGAATCATTTTTTCTGTGACTGTCGGGTCTTTTCCTAGAAATTCTTCGGGCTCGCAACCTATTAAATTTAAGTTTCGTGGGATTAAGCTTTCGATATATTTGTTAATAACATAGTAGTTATTAGCACGTATTACAGAAATACCTCCAGGAACTGCGTCGATAATATTTTGAAGCTCAAAATTTAAAGTACGCTGTTCGATCCATGATTTTTCGGCTTGTTCGCGTTGAAATGCTAAAAATGCAAAAAACACTAAAACAACAAGTGAGCCCGTGATTTGAAAAACAAGACCGTAGTCATTAAGATAAAAAGCACCTGTTTGAGTGGCTAAAATAGGCGTTACAAAAAAGTAAAAATCTTTTTTCGACATTGAAAGCGTGTAAGAGGCAGCAGCACTGAGACCTGCAAAAATAATATAAGTAAAAATCATCAGTTCGTTGAATCTATTTGGATTGTGCAAAATGTTGCCCACCAGTAATACAGACCAAGCGACCGCATGACTGCCTACGATAAAACTGTGAACCCACAGCCACTGGGTGTCCGTCAACTTTTTAAATCTTGGGGCGGCTAATCGAACTGCATAACTAAGAAGTAAAAATATAACTAAAATCCAGTTACTAAAGTCACCTTTTAGCGTATGAAAAAA
>JBEBIK010000146.1:0-5615 GCA_040080445.1 Pseudobdellovibrio sp. | reverse complement strand
TCCAAAACGCGTGGCTGTTATTGGCGGCGGATATATCGGTTTAGAAATTTCTTCTTACTTACGTAAATTAGGAACTGAAGTAACGGTTATTGAAGCCAACACTTCATTATTAGCTGGCGTTGTAGACCCTGATTGCGCTCAAGTAGTAACACGTAAGCTTGAAAAATCTGGCGTTGTAGTAAAGTACGGAGCTAAAGCAAAAGGCCAAAAGAAAACTAAAGATGGTTATGAAGTTACTGCCGAAATTAACGCTAAAGACGAAATCATTAAATGCGATAAAATTTTAGTTACTGTTGGTCGCCGTCCAAATGGTGATCAAGCTAATTTAAAAGCAGCAGGCATTGTTGTTGATGAGCGTGGCTTTGTTAAAGTTGATGCTCAACGCAGAACTAATGTTCAAAATATTTTTGCTATCGGTGATATCTGTGGCCAACCTATGCTGGCTCATAAAGCTTCATACGAAGGTGTTATGGTGGCCGAAATTCTTTCAGGGGCTAATCGCGTTTACGATGCTAAAACAGTTCCGGCAGTTGTATTTACAGATCCAGAAATTGCAGCTGCAGGTATGACAGAAGCCGAATGCAAAGCAAAAGGCTTTAACGATTTATTAATCGCTAAATTTCCGTTTGCAGCTAATGGCCGTGCGGTCAGCATGTCTGAAACTGAAGGTTTCGTAAAAATGATCGCCGACAAAAAAACTCATGTTCTTTTAGGCGTTCACATTGTAGGACCTGAAGCTTCAAACTTAATTTCCGAAGCCGTACTAGCTATCGAAATGGGTGCAAGATTAGAAGACGTGGCCCTTTCTATACATCCTCATCCCACTTTGGGCGAAACCATGATGGAAGCCGCTGAAGCCACTTTAGGACATGCCATTCATATTATTCAAAAACCACTTGGCGGAGTTAAACCGGCACATGCTTAAACCTATTGTTCAAGATTGGGGGCTTATTGATTACCAAGAAGCTCTTAATAAACAATTAGAATTAGTCGAAACTGTAAGCCAGGAGCAAAACCATCCTGGCTTTTTAATTTTTTGCACTCACCCTCATATTGTAACGACTGGAAGACAAACTAAGTCTGAAGATATCTTTGCTTGGAAGGGCCCCATCATTGAAGTTTCACGGGGTGGTAGAGCCACTTACCATGGGCCTTCACAATTAGTGATCTATCCAATTTTAAATCTCAAAGATGGTAGAGCTGGTCGCGGACCACAAGAAATTCGCGGTTATATTCGAGCTTTTGAAAAAGCCATTGTTGAAACCTTAAAAGAATACGGCATTGAAGGCATTGGCAAAACTCCTCAGAAATTACCTGGGCAAGATACTGAAACTGACGAAACTGGTGTTTGGGTTGGTCGTCAGAAAATTGCTTCTTTAGGTATTGCTGTTAAGAAGTGGGTTACTTTTCATGGAGCGGCGATTAATTTAGATTATGATCCTGAAGCTTTTCAGGGTTTAAATCCGTGTGGCTTTACATCTAGTACTATGACCTCTCTAGAAACATTAACTAACCAAAAAATTGATCGTGAACATTTAAAAAAAGATATTCTCACTAAACTGTTAATTAATATTTAAGTCTTAGGCAGCGTAAATACAAATCTCGTATTATCACTTTTTGAGTCGTAAAATAACTCACCGTTATGACTCTGAATAATCTGCTTAGACACACTTAAGCCTAAGCCCGTGCCTTTACCGGTCATTTTAGTGGTAAAGAACGGCTCCATCATTTTTTGAGCTATTTCGGGTTCGATTTCAGCTCCTGAATCAGTCACTTCAACCTGAAAAGTATTACCTGTAACAGTTAAACTAACTCTAGCCCAACCACGGGGCTGAGCCTCGACAGCATCGTAGGAGTTGTTAAGTAAATTGACGAGAACCTGTACGATTTCTGATGGACGAGCTTTAATTGTATAAGTGTAATCGATGAATTCATCGGTTATAACGAATAAATTTAATTTTCTTTTTCTGAATCTCTCTTTTGAGATTTCAAAAGCTTCATCAATTAATTTCAGCACACTTACATCTTCATAAGGGTCGCGATCTGCTTTTCTTGAAACTGATTTTAAAGATTTAATTATTTTATCAATTCGTAAACAATTGGTTTCAATAGAGACCAAATCTTTTTTATAGGCGGCAAGCTCTGGCTGTTTACTCATTTTTTCAATTAAAAGCTGAGTTTTCCCTTGTACGATCATTAGTGGGTTATTAATCTCGTGAGCGATTTCAGCAGCCATTTCACCAAGAGACGCCATTTTAGATTTCTCAATAAGAGAAGATTGCATCCTTTTAAGCTCTGTAATATCACGGATAACGCCAACTAAAACTTTTTCGTTCTTAGAGTTATTAAGTGGGGTTTTTTTTGTTAAAACATCTCGAGGTTTTCCGCGGTAGTCGCTGACTTGCTCTTCGGTTTCAATAGAGTGATCACCCTGAAAAACATTTTCATTTTTATGCCAGAAAAAATCAGCTACTTCTTTTGGAAAAAAAGCATAGTCATCTTTACCTAAAAAGGACTCCTTTGGCATTCCGACAAATTTTGCGTACTCTTGGTTAGCGTATATAATTTCATGATTCGAGTTTTTAACAAAGATTGGATCTGGAATAGCATCTAAGATATTTTCAGAAAAATTTTTTTCCCTTAAGAGATCAGTTCGTAAGACAGACTCATTCGTTACATCCCATGTAACACCAACAAAGTGATCAATGACTCCTTCATTCAATACTTTGTAGGCACAGGCTCTGATAAATTTAGTTTTATTTGATTTAGTTTTAATTCTTAAGAAAGTATTTACATCTACAGTGCCATTCAGAACTTCAGCAATGTAAACTCTCATGTTTTCTCGGTCTTCAGTGTGAATTAACTCATACCACTCTTCTAAGCTGCAGCCGAATTTCTCTTTGTCTTCCCATTCAAATAATTCATTTAAGCCAACATCCCAGGTAAATGTATTTGTTAAAACATCAAACTGCCACACGCCCATAGACGCATTTTTTAAAGCTGTTTTATATTTTTTTAGTTCTTCAGCTTGAGCCAGAGGCATAAAGCTACTTTACTCCCCAACCCATCATGATGGTGGCTTCACCCTTCATAACGAGCTCGCCAGTTGCATTACGTGCATTGGTTTCAACAATGCCCAGGCCGCGAGTTTTATGCATTTTAGTAACTTCAAATTCGAAAGTAATATCGTCATCAATAAAAACAGGGTTTGAAAACTTAAGAGACTGTGCAAGGTATATTCCGCCTGTTCCTATTTTTTCAGTTAACAAACGCGAAACTAAAGCACCCAAAATCATGCCATGAGCGATACGTTTCTTAAACCTTGTGCTTTTAGCATAATCATCATCAAGATGAATTGGATTGTAGTCGCCAGACAGTTCTGCGAACTGTCTGACCATTTTATCCGTAACCTTGATAGTTTCGGTGGCCTTAAAGCCTACGTGTCTGTCTTCTGATTTACCTGCTGGAACTGTCATACTTCCCCAATTTATAAAATACCGCTTATAAAATATTTGCTGCTAACTCAGCTAATGCCGAACGCTCACCTTTGGTTAAGGTAATATGCGCCGCAATTTCTTGGCCTTTAAATCTTTCAACCGCATGAGTTAATCCTGAGTTGGCAGAATCTACATATGGATTATCGATCTGGTAAACGTCACCAGTTAAAACTATTTTTGTGCCGCTACCAGCACGAGTGATAATGGTTTTAATTTCGTGAGGAGTTAAATTCTGAGCTTCATCCACGATTAGGTATTGTTTTGGAATACTACGTCCACGGATATAAGTTAAAGGTTCGATATTGAGCATACCTTGATTAATTAACTCTTGTGCTCGGCCCGCCGCTTTTTTGTCTGAACCCATTAAGAACTCTACGTTATCAAAAATGGGTTGCATCCAAGGATTTAATTTTTGTTCGATATCACCCGGTAAGTAACCGATATCACGACCCATCGGGAAGATTGGACGAGACACTAGTAGTTTTTGGTAACGACCTTCATCTAAAGTTTTGTAAAGACCTGCAGCGATAGCTAAAAGTGTTTTACCAGTTCCCGCTTTACCAACTAATGAAACCATCATGCATTCATCGTTTAACAACGCGTCTAATGCAAAACTTTGCTCTACGTTTCTTGCAGTAATACCCCAAATGCTGTCTGGAGGATTAATCAACGGGATCACTGCTTTTTCTTTTAAAGAATAACGACCAATAGCTGAGTGATTCGGATTTGATGAGTCTTTTAAAATAACGTATTGATTTCCATACAATTTAAAATCAAGAGTGATTTTTTTCTCTTGATAGAACTTATCAATTTTATCTGGAGAAACATCAAACTCTTGGTAACCTTCGTAAAGATCTTCTTGGTTTACGTCTGAGTTATCGTAGTCAGTAGCAAAAATTCCGTAAACGTCGGCTTTAATACGCAAATTAATATCTTTTGAAATTAATTCTACTTTCGAACGTGGATGTTGTTTTTGTAAAGCGAGTGCCGTACTTAAAATACGATTATCTGCTTTAGTTTGATCAAGCTCAGTGCCAATGCCTGAGATTCCCATATCAGTAGTGATGTAAACATAAGTTTCGTGGTTATCAATCTGTACGCCTTGTGCAAGACTGCCTTTGCCACGAAGTACGTCAACGAAACGACTGAATTGACGAGCATTGCGGCCATTCTCGCCTTGGTCGCGTTTAAATTTATCGACTTCTTCGATCACGGCAAACGGAATATGAATATCGGCATCGCCAAACTTCAATAGTGCAAAGGCATCAAATAGAATGACATTCGTATCTAGAACAACTTTGCGGCGCTTTTGTTTAACAGGTGCAGTTGTCAAATCGACCTCCATGATCAAATTTTAATTGGGGCTTAAATCCATTAAGTCCCTATCTAAATTCGACAATAGAGCTAGTCTAAAGTCACACTCTTTTTAGCTATTTTTGATTTTAATTTAAACGCTAATTTCAGTCTAAAATCTAAGAAATTTTAGGCACCATCAAGTCGCCACTATCTTTTTTCAAACTTTGACTGACAGCTTCGATAAATTTTACGAAATACTGTAGCGCAGCATCTGTACTGGCTTGTCTTAAAAACACAGCACCATGACGTGTTACGCCCTCAGTGTTTTCTTCAGTCATATGCTTAACTTGTAAGGTAATTGGAAAATATGTTTTTTGATTTAAGTAAACTCGCATAGATACTTCTTCATCAACTTTGAACGAACCTTGATCAAATTCAACGTCAAAAGAAACACCTTGCTCCGAGATGTCGTAAATGGCCACTTTTAAAAGGCCTTTATCTGGAATAACAACCATGGCGCTGACAAATTCAGTTAAAATGGTTCTCTTAATTTGACGTCTCTCATGGATCAACATTTTCTGCTTTTGCTCGTCGTAATCTACAATATTTGCAGATTTGACTTCGTTTGGAGCTGCAGCCAAAGTTTTAAGCCGAGTCGTTAAATCGATTACCTTACCCATGATACCCCCAGTATTCAGTTAACCTATCGGCCGAAAAGTGTTTCAACTTGAGCAGAAAAGTTGCTCTTTCGGCTTGAGACTGCAAGTATTTAATACTAGATTAAGCTCGTGAAAGAATTAGGCTTTTTCATTATTTTTAGTA
>JBEBIK010000145.1:0-5663 GCA_040080445.1 Pseudobdellovibrio sp. | reverse complement strand
GAGTCTGCCATGTGTTTTAAAAATTCACACTTGCGCTCATCTGAGTCCATAAGTATCATTTTTTGATCTGGATACAAAATAGCATATACCAAACCAGGAAAACCATTGCCGCTTCCTAGGTCATATAAGTAATTGTTTTTATTGGCTTTTTTTCGAACTGTCTGTGAGGCCTTGATGCTGTCGGCGAAGTGAACCGCGTCTGCATTGAGCATTGTCTTTTGAGAGATTAGATTTACTACCTTATTAAACTTTTGAAGTTCTAACCAATATTTTTTTAGTAAATCATGAGTTTTTTCATCAAGCTCAGGAAACCAGGCTTTTATTCTCCAGTTGGGAGCTTGTTCTTTTGTGGTAGTGCTTGCGTCGCTCAAATGATGTTCCTGATCTAAAAATTAAGTTCTTTTCTAGATTTCAAATATACCATGATTACTTGCAAAGCAGAAGGGTTTACTCCGCTTATACGCTGAGCCTGTCCTAAAGTTCTAGGTTTGATACGCGTCAATTTATCAATCTCTTCAGAAGAAAGCCCCTTAATAAGTGAAAAGTCCAAACTCGTTGGTATTTTTGCCTGCTCAAACTTCTTTGTTTGATCAATAATTTGATTCTGTTTTTTTATATAGCCTGAATATTTAACTTCGATTTCAACAGCATCAACAATATCGCTGTTGTTTTCATATTCAAATCCCAGCTTACCAAGCCACTTAAACTCCACCTCTGGGCGGCGCAAAAATTCAGAAAAGGTCAGAGGCTTTAAAAGAGCTTTGCTTCCCATGCTCTCGACTAATGAGTTGGTTTCGGGCTTAGGGTAAATGCTGGTTTGGTTAAGACGAGTTACCATTTCTTTTCTTTTTACAATTATTTCTTGGAGTTTATCTAGATTTTCGGTAGGCACAATTCCGAGCTCTCGAGAAATATCTGATAGCCTGTCGATAGTGTTGTCTTCTCTAAGAACCAATCTGTGTTCTGCGCGAGAGGTAAACATGCGGTAAGGCTCGCGAGTGCCTTTAGTAACCAAATCGTCTACTAAAACGCCGGCATATGCTTTGTCGCGGTCTAATATGAACTCTTCTTTTTGTTGTATCTTGTGGGCAGCGTTTACACCTGCAATAAAGCCTTGTGCCGCCGCCTCTTCATAACCACTCGTTCCGTTAATTTGGCCCGCTAAGAAGAGATTTTCTATTGGACGCGTTTCTAGGCGATGAAAAATTTGTGTTGGTTCTACATAGTCGTATTCAACGGCATAACCGTAACGAACTACTTTTACATTTTCTAAGCCCGGTATGGTTTTTAAAAACTGATCCTGTACGTCTTCTGGTAAAGATGTAGAAATTCCCTGCAAATAAATTAGGTCTGAGTTTAACCCCTCGGGCTCTAAGAATGTTTGGTGTGATGTGCGCCCATGAAAGCGAGTAATTTTATCTTCTATACTCGGGCAATATCTTGGGCCAATGCCTTCAATGATTCCGCAGAACATTGGAGACTTGTCTAAGTTGGCTCTAATAATGTCGTGAGTTTTTTCGTTTGTGTGCGACATGTAGCAGTTTACTTGTGGAAGATAATATTTCTTTTGCGACGTATGCGAAAAAGGATAAAACACCTCATCGCCACCCTCAGGGCGGGTTTTAGACCAGTCAATGCTGTCTTTGTGGAGACGCGCTGGAGTTCCGGTTTTTAAACGCTTAACTTCGAAGCCAAACTCCGCCAACTGGTCTGATAGACCAATAGAAGCCTGATCGCCAATGCGGCCTCCAGAAATTTGTTTTAAACCAAAGTGCATAACGCCGTTCATGAAAGTGCCGGTAGTAATAATAACTGCTTTGGCTCGAATTTCAGAGCCGTCTTGCAGAACAACGCCTTCGCAAATGCTATTGGTTAAAATAAGGCGCTTAACTTCGCCCTCAAGTAAATCTAAATTGGGCTGGTTTCTTAAAACTGCTTTTTGGAGCTCAGAGTAAATATGCTTATCGCTTTGTGCGCGGCTTCCGCGAACAGCTGGCCCACGGCTTGAGTTAAGTCTTTTAAATTGAATACACGACTGATCGGCCGCAATACCCATCTGGCCACCAAGAATATCTATTTCGCGTACCATGTGGCCTTTTGCCAAGCCGCCTATTGATGGGTTACATGACATATAGGCAATGCGATCTAAATTTGTTGTAATTAATAGGGTCTTTGCGCCAAGGCGTGCAGAGGCTAAACAGGCTTCAACTCCTGCATGACCAGCCCCAACTACGATTACATCAAAATCTTTTAACATTTTACCCCTGAATACATAGAGATCTTAAGATTTAGCAATATAGATTAAGCTGTGTAGATTTCAATAGACTAAGTTTTGAGTCGTGTAAAATTAACAAAAAAGTTAACTATTTACCTAGGCAAAATTCTTTAAAAATACGATCCATGATCTGATCATCATACACTTGGCCTAAAATCTTCTGTAAAGACACCAGGGCTTCTTTTAAATACATAGCAACAAACTCGGCGCCCATATTGTTTTCGAGCTCAACCAGAGAGCGCTCTATGGCCGAAAACGAATCTTGCGCTTGTTCGAACTGGCGAGAAGAAGAAATAATAGCTTCATTTAAATATTCAATGCTGCCAACCGACTCTATAACCAACTTGAAGATATCTTCGCGGCTAGCGCCAGATATAGTGGTTGTTGGTAAAGCCTTATGGGTGCCGACCTTATCAAACATAGCACCCAGTTTAGTTAATAGTTCGTTTTTCTCAGCTTTAGTAATTATGTCTGATTTATTTAACAAGAATATTTTTTTAGTATTTTTAAGTTGCGTGGCCAGCTGCAGAGATCTTTCCCAGTCTGTTTGAGAGCAGTCTAAAACGAAACAAAGAACATCTGCGTTTTCCGCTTCTTTTTTTGATTTATCTATACCAATAATCTCAACCTGATCTTGAGTCTCTCGAAGGCCTGCCGTATCGCTAATATTAAACTTAACGCCTTCAAAAACTATTTCTCCATCAATAACATCACGAGTGGTGCCGGCGATAGGAGTAACAATAGCCTTTTCATTTTGTAAGAGCATGTTCAGCAAACTTGATTTTCCAACGTTAGGTTCGCCGATTAAGGCTACTTTAATGCCGTCTTTAATTAGTCTTCCCGACTGATACGACTTAATAAGTTTTTCTAGCGATTGATTAATGCCTTTAAGTTTTGAAATTAATACCTTTTGATCTACAACTTCTACGCCCTGCTCGATAAAATCAATCGAAGCTTCAATATGAGCTAAACACCACGTGAGATCTGATATTAAAATTTCAAATTCTTTTGATATATGGCCCTCAAGTTGGCGAAGCGCCACTTTAGCAGAGGCTAGATTTTGGCTCTCTATAAGTGAAAGTACAGATTCTGCCTGAACTAAATCTAATTTTCCATTCATAAAGGCACGATATGTAAACTCACCCTTGTCGGCTATCCGACAGCCACACTTAATTAATAAGTCTAAAATTTGTTGTGTAATAAAGCGACTGCCATGACAAGAAATTTCTACAACCTCTTCGCCGGTAAAGGATTTTCCTTCGGCAAAATAAGTTATTAGCGTTTCATCTACTTTGTTTTTTTCTAAGTCTAAGATATCTGAGAAGTAAGCCTTGTGAGATTCGACTGTGCTTTTTTTAGAAAGCTTTTTTGAAATTTTTTTACAAATAGAAAGGGCCTCTTTGCCGCTAATTCGAATAACGGCAATGCCTCCGACCCCATGAGGAGTCGAAATTGCACAAATAGTCTGTTCATTTCGATTCCACACTTGATTAACCCTTAAAGACTATGCTTCATCGCCAGCTTCGGCGCCGTCGCCCTGAGCTGCAATTTTAGCTGGATATATTTTAATTTTTTTATAAAGACCGTCGCCCAATGAGCGGCTCTTAACGCGTCCGTCTTGAGCTAAATACTGGTGAACAACTTTGCGTTCTTTTGGCGGTAGCGCACGGTAGTAAACCGACTTACCTTGTTCAATCGCAATTGTTTTAAGGTGCTCAGCTCTCTCGATTAAGGCAGCTTCTGATTCTTCGCGGTATCCACCACAGTCTACAACTACGTTTGTTTGGATATCTGCAAAGTGATGTTGAGTTACGCGCTTAACTATTAGTTGAATCGCATCTAAAAGCTGTCCCTTGTAATCTTTTAAAAGAGCTTCGTCACCACCAGAGAAATCGATTTTAACATCAGTTACTTCATCTTTTTTTGTAAGATTTAGTTCATAGGATAAGTCGAAATTACCTTTTTCTAAAATGCCGTTTAGTGTGGCCTCAACCACGGACTCCAAATTTTCTTTTTCTTTTGAGCCACCAAATAATTTGCTAAAAAAGCCAGCCATATAATCTCCTTGTTATGCGAGTTGTTTTTTTGAGTTATCTTTTAATAAAAAGTATTGTTGGCCAACGCCAAAAAGTGCACTTATGAAATTGTAGAGAGTTAGTCCGCTCGGCAAACTCAACATAAATAAAGAAAATAATATCGGCATGAAGTTAAGAATTTTTGCCTGCATAGGGTCCATAGTTGTTGGAGTCAGTTTTTGTTGGAAGTACATGGTGATGCCCATTAAAACTGGCAATACAAAAAAGTGATCGTAGGCGCTTAAATCTGTAATCCATCCAAAAAACGGTTGCTGATAAATTTCAATGCTCGAGCCAATTGTTTTCCAAAGAGCAAAGAATATGGGGATCTGAATTAACATTGGTAAGCAACTGCTAAGCGGGTTGGCGTTATGCTGTTTCATGAGCGCCATAGTTTCGCGATTAACTGCCATTGGATCTTTTTTGTATTTTTCGCGAACTGCGGCCAATTGAGGTTGGATTTTTTGCATTGCGCGAGCAGATTTAAATGACACAATATTAAACGGTAGCATTAATACTCGCATTACAATTGTTAAGGCTATGATCGCCAAACCCCAATTTCCAAAGATGCCAAACATGTACTTCATTAGTAAAAGAAGGGGTTTAGAAATAAAGCCAAACATGCCGTAATCCATAGTTTCAGGAAGCAAAACGTCAATCTTGGCTAAGTTTTCTGATAACTTAGGGCCTACATAAATAATGCTTTTGATCTTATTAATTTTTGTATCTTTTAAGTTGTAGTTAATATCAAGCTTTACTGTCTTTCCCACCACGACCATATTAATAGAGGGTAAAATTTCAGATTTATCAATATAGCTTTGAGTAAAATATTGTGAGCCAATACTTGCTAAAGATGCATTAGCCGCCGCCTTATTTAAGCTTTCAGAATCTTTTAGGCCAGAAATGTGTTCAGTTTTTACTTTTTCATTATCTTTGTATAAAAAATCTTGTTTTTCAAAAGACGGAAGTAAAAAGTTAGAGCTTGCTGGCGCGTGCTTTACGTCCGCAGTTGTAAAGCTTAAGAAATTAGGTGCAGAATCAAATTCAACTTGTGATTCAAAACTCATTGTTTCTTTGTTATATAAAAGTGTTTTTTTAAAGTTTTTACCGTTAACCGTTGTTGTTCCAACGTATTCCGTTTCGCTAACCTTATTCAATTCAAAGCTTACAGCTTCGTGATCAATTGATGTTGCAAAAACTTTGGGAATCATATTATAACCTCTAAAAAAGTTATAAACTTCTCCATAGCTTTTTTGGTTAATGGAAAATATTTGTTTGAAGTTGGCGGGAAAAACAAGACATTCACCCAGATC
>JBEBIK010000144.1:0-5687 GCA_040080445.1 Pseudobdellovibrio sp. | reverse complement strand
AAGCAATTCAGTGTTGCCTGACTTATCAATCATGAATGAAGCGTTGAACACTTTGCCATCTTCTTTAATCGCCGTTGTCAAATGAGCAGCTATACCACTATGCTTACAAACACTTTTCAATTCCTCGATAGCAGGATGCTCTAAATCAATGGCTTCAATAATAGCCTCAGGAGTAATTCGAAAATAGAGTGAGTTTTCAGGAAAAAAAATAACTTCAGGTTTTTCTGTCTTTGAATCTAAGATAATTTTTTTAATTTGATTCAGATTATTCTGAATGTCGTCATTACTATTGAGCTGGGCAATTCCAATTTTCATAACTACTCAAGCTCAAGAACACTGTACTTGGCCGTTAAGGCACACTTAAACTGACCTTCTTCTAAATTTTTACGCACACTATGAAGAACACCCTCACAACTTGCAAAATAAGTTGCCGAGCTAATTATTTGCAGATAGCCCTCTTTAGAATACAAAGTCTGACACTTGCCATTATCAAGTCTGTAGGCACGTAACCAGCGAGTTGTTTTATCTCGTTTGCATAAATAAAATATATCGGTGGGTTCAACTTCAGCAACATTTCGAAACTGTTGTGACTGGGTTGGCAATTGCCAAGTTAAGATGAGAACAAATAAAAAGCTGCATAAATAAGAAAAGCCATTTGAAATCATATATATATTCTCAAATGGCCTTAATAAATTTTCTATCATTTTTCATTCTAACAGCTAGAGGCTCGACTAATATTAGACTTAGACTAGCCTAAAGAAAGACTACTTAGATTTAGCAGCGGCTTTTTTTGTCGCTTTTTTCTCTTTAGTAGCAGCTTCAACTAACTTAACGTTAGAATAATCGATGAAGCCTTCTTTTTTAAGTAAGCCATCTTTTTTATCGTAGTGAGTTTGAACTTTTACACCTTGAATTTTGATTTTCATAGCTGTTGGCTTAACTTCAATTACAGTGCCTTTTTTACCTTTGTCGCCGCCGGCAAGAACTTGTACTGTGTCGCCTTTTCTGATTTTTAAATTCATAACTGCTCCCGATTACGCTTTTTTAGCTGATTTGTTCATCTTACGACGAATTTTAGTTTTAACTTCTGTTGCGCGTTTTGAAAGCACTTCAGCTGGTTGGTTCATAATAAACTGATCGAAACCACCAGAATGCTCCATATCACGGATGGCACTAGTAGCTACATAGAGACGTACCATTTCATTCAAAGTACGGCTAAACATGCGTTTTCTTTGAACATTTGGTAATGCCTTAGTTTTAGTTTTAATATTAGAGTGGCTTACCAAGTTTTTAACTACTGGGCTTTTGCCTGTTAATTCACAACGACTCATAAATTCTCCTAGTTACCTAAATAAATATCTTCCAAAATCGAGCTTTCTGGTATATTCATTTATTCTTCAATTGGCAAGAGGTTTAGAATGGAAAAAGAAAACGGTCGTGAAAATAATAAAAAAAGCGTTCGCAGCAAGTACAGAACAGAGTACGCAGGCGACCATAACTTCGATTATAAAGATCCAGCTTCATTAGCTCGCTTTATAGGAGATGCTGGCAAAATTACTCCAGCTCGTATATCTAAGTTGAGTATTGCTCAACAGAAGCAGGTTTCTGCAGCTGTTAAGAAAGCTCGTAATTTAGCTCTACTTCCGTCTGGTACTGATGCATATGATACTGCACCACGCCCAGAATTAATTAGCCCAGTACCTTTTGAAGCTTAATTGAATATTAGCTCAATACGTATTAGGATTATCGAATTGTTGTTCCTATAGGTAAAGCCGACTGAAAAGTCGGCTTTTTTATTATTTTGCGGCTCTTCTCTGTTTTACGAAGCCATTAACTGCAGTTATTAAAACTAACATATACAAATAACTCGAAATCTTATGCAGAAAACTCGCCTGCACGCCTAAAATACTCAAAGTATCAAACTGCACGCCCCAGTTTAGTAATCGAAGTGCAAATATCGGAAATGCCGACACTCCTAAAAAGAGCACCAAAGTAAATATATGAATCTTGTTCTTTTGATGTTTAAGTTCTGAAATCAAAAAAACTACTGGTAATAAAATAAATCCTGATCCTGCAATTAAAGCTGCTATCTGACGATCCGATATTAGTTTAAACATTGCTGTTACAACAAAAATCCAGAGTACTAATAATATAATCTGATTACGATATGAAACCGGCATAAATATTTTTCCTAATTCTTAGAAAGTTTCTTAATTTCAAGACAATTCCAAGAGAAATGCAATTGATTGCTTTTAAAGACGCTGGGTTTGCGCCCATGCATTGCAATTAGAACTCTCAATAAGAAGGAGAGCTCTATGAAGATTTTACATATTTTGAACGTCACAAAAAAGGAAACCGACCTAAATTTACTTAACAACAGTTTGTCAGAGTACGGACTTAAACCCAACGAATGGAACATTATCAAAGAGGATTGCGTTAGTTATAAAATTTTTAATAAAACGGAGCCTGAGTTTTTCTTCAGAGGAAAAGTAAAATACGAAAATGGCCGTAAAAAATGGGGATCCATACGATTAGCTGGCTTGTAACTACATGTACATATCACAGCGAATAGAAAATATACTGCGCTCAAAAATTTGATCTTTAGTCAAAGTGCCTGACGGATTAGACGATGTTTTATACGCGCGAGGTCGATTTTCATCTAGTAAACGACTGCTGTCATCAGCCGATGCGCCCTTAGCTATATCTGCTCTCTCCGCAATTTTTTTAAGTTCTTCGGGCGACCAATCGCCCGGGTACTCACGATAAACTTGTTCTCTTAGGAGAAGAAAGTTTTCCTCTCCTCCAATCATTACAAAAGTTTTCTTTAAATAACAAAAAGTTCTCATGTGAGATTCATTTAGCCAGCCTATACGCTCAGCCAAGCCAGCAGGAGGTTTGTCACCCCAAGCCACTAAAGCCATTATTTTCACAGCTTGCGTAACAATTGCTGAAAAGCTTGAACTTTGCTCACTGTATTTTATCTGACAATTGTCATTCACAGACCGTAAATAACCGGTAACAACTCTCAAACCCTCAAAATAATCGTCGCAAGATCCTATTGAATTTCCTGTTTTACAACGATCTCTCCAATAAACAATCTGCGGATACTGTATTTTTTTATTTTTTTTCACCGACGAAAGAATACCTTCCGTCTTTTTTTCAAATATCGATGTTTGCACTTCACACTCATCTTTGAGTGGGTCGTTGTAAACAAAAAAAACTATGGCTGCTACTAGCACTACAAATACTAGTAGTGGCCTAGGTATCTTTTGTATAATTTGATTCAAATCCATAAGTTTCCTTAAAGTTAAAGTTGGATGCTATTCAACCAACTGGTCACACGCTCTTCAAAAACTAGATTATAATTTTTATTTCGGCGTTTATCGTACTGAAGAAGAAATCTCTTCAAGTCGATAGCCAAGTCTTCTTGAGAGGCTGCGCCATCAGTAGCCTCAGTTGCACGTTCAAGATAGTCGATCAATCTTTTAAGCTGATCTATTTCATACTCCATTAAAAGATGAGAATTTTTATTTTTTTCAAACCATACTTTAATTCGCCCAACAACTTCTAACCGCAGCTCCATAGGAAGAGCTAGGGCACTTTGAAAGGTTGGCCATCGTAAAATATTTAAACTAATTGTTGGATTTGTATATCCGAAGCGTAATTTCCAAGCTAAAAACTGATCAAGCAATTCAGTAATAGAAAACAAACACAGCCCATTGATAGTCATCATGACATGCATTCTTTTGACGTTTCCTTCAGTTAACAGACGTTCAATATTATTTTTCCATTTTTCATAATTCAATCCGTCGCGGATATATTCAGCTTGCTCTCCGTAGGACTCGTTACTCGTATAAATCTCAAGATGGTTTATATGGTGGCTTTCCTTAATAAATTTATCAATAAGCTCGTCGCGGCCCCCTAAATTCGAATTAACAGCTAAATTAATATTTAAATTCCCATCAGCTTTAAATACTTCAAGAAGTTTCCAAAAATGTGGCGACATCATTGGCTCGCCGCCAGTAATCCGCAGTTGAGTGAGAGATTTTTTTAACTCGGGCCACCACTTCCAAAAGGCTTCAACATAGGGATTAATCTCTTTTCCAAAATAAGGGTCACTACCGGCATGAGTGCTAACGTAGTGATCTCGTTTGTCAGTTTGAAGGTTTTGGTAAGGGCCATTATCTGTAATATCCTTAACCCATCTTGTACTGTAAGAGGGGTTACAATAAGAACAAGCAAAATTACAAGTTCGGTCAAATGCAATCTCTAAAGTTTTTAAATTTACGTCTTGTTTGTAGTCGGTATCTTTAAGCTTTTTGAGTTCATCTGAATTATACTGCAGTGATTTAAAAACCCGATCACTGATATGTTCTTTTGATAAGTCTTCTATTTTCCAGCAGTATTCACACTCTTTGGGCCTTTTACCCTCTTGCATTTCTAAGCGTGCTTGTTTTTTTTCTCGCGTATTATGAATAGCCGAAGGGTTGGCTTCAATTTCATTTAAATCTATCTTATGAGAAGGAGGATGATGACAACTCACCGTTAAACCTGAGTATAGCCAAATCGTAGAATCTAACCACTTAGCTGCACAAAGAGTCGGAGAAATCGAATCCAAGACATTATTTTTAAAGTCTAAATGTTTTTTTTTAATCATTGGCTACGCTCTGAGTTTTTTGTACTTTTTTTTGATTCCACCAATTGTAGACATTAATGTTATTTTTATAAATATCATTCAAAGTTGGCGGATTCTTTTCTTCGCCATCTTTTCTTCTAAGTGAAACCTTATCTTGATGATATTTACCTCGGTAAAAAGCATCCACGTATGTGTCCGGATAAATCTCAGCAAACGTAGGTCTCTTTTTTAAATCATTTAAAGTATCGAGTAACGATCTGGTTTTAACAGTTATTCTAGGCTCAATATATGCTATTAAATCATCGAGCACTTCGTCTAAAACATCACGAGGCAGCGCTAATGGAGAAAGTACGATTTCAGGATCAAATGCAAAAATTAATTTAGTAATAACGGGAGCATCCAATTCAATAGCCACATCAAACATTTCTTTTAATGAAAATAAACCTGGCAAAGTCAGGGTAATATCGAGAGCTATCGAGTCTTTACCTCCAGGCGCTGTTTGCATTTCTTTAAAGTTAGCCAGAAATTTTTCCCATTTAAGACCTGTGCGAATCCACTCTCCAATTGCGCCTGCTCCATCAATACTTGCACAAATCAGGTAGCCTTTAAAATGAGGTAGCAAATCTTTAGCTAAGCTCTTTCCTTTGAATTGAATATGGCTCAAGTTCGTGTTGTACCTACAAAACACTTTATCAGAAAAACCTAATTCGATCATTCTTTGCATCATTTCCCAATGCAGATCCCAAACCAAAGGCTCCCCGCCAACCCAGTATATTTCGCGTATTCTTTTCTCTTCAATAGATTGAATAAGTTCAGCCTCAACCACTGTTTTCTGAAAATCATCTATTTTGACTTTAACTTCAGGAATCATCCAAGGATCGTTTTTTTCAGACCATTCTTTATGAGTTCTTTTCTCTGCTTCCCAAGAGCTCGATAATTGCTCACCACACATCCGACATTTAAAGTTACATGTATTATGAACACGATAGTCGTAAGAAATAGGCTTTAGTTTTGTTGAACCGTCGGCTTTCGTATTCTTATGTAGCTCACT
>JBEBIK010000143.1:0-5691 GCA_040080445.1 Pseudobdellovibrio sp. | reverse complement strand
CTTTTGTACAGTTAAAAACTTCTTTTGTGTTTGCTGATGCCATTTTATTTACCTCTCATTATTAAATTATTTTTTAAACAATGCGTCTGCTGCTGCTTTGAGTCTGGCCTTTTCATCCAAAACCCCCACGCCTTTTTTTGTCGGAGAAAAAAAATCGCAGTAATTTGCTCGTTCTTTTTCTTTAACCACTTCTGCACTGGGTTCGCGGCATTCGTTGTAAGATTTTACATCGTAAAACTCACAATTTTTGCACACATGCAGATCGGATCCGCAACCCATACATTCGTCTCTAAGACCAATTTTACTCAAAGAAGTATTGACCTTCTGACAATGAAAACAGATCACTTCCATTAACTAAGGGCCTTCTTTAATAAAAAGTTATGGTAAGCTTCGATATTACGAATAGTTCCAGTTTGAGAGCGCATAACCACCGAATGCGTGTGCATGCGTCCACCAGCTAATACTTTAACACCTTTTAAAAGTGGCCCATCGGTAATACCTGTGGCACAAAAAACCACATGACCAGAGGCTAAATCTTCTAATTTAAATTTTTTATTTAGGTCTTTAACGCCCATGCGAGTCGCACGTTGTTTTTCTTCTTCATTTCTAAACTTTAAACGACCTTGAAAGTCTCCACCTAAGCAGCGCATGGCTGCTGCAGAAATTACGCCCTCTGGCGCGCCGCCAGTTCCCATTAATAAATCAATACCTGAATCTGCCCAGCCTGCAGCTACAGCGGCTGATACATCTCCATCACCAATCAATTGTATACGCGCTCCTGTTTTGCGCACTTCTGCAATCAAATCAGCATGTCGAGGACGATCTAAAATAACTACGGTTAAATCACCCACAGGTTTACGGTTAGCTTCCGCAACACGGTGTACGTTTTCGCTGGCTGATAAATCTAAATCAATGAGGCCTGTCGCTGCAGGACCAGCCGCAATTTTTTCCATATAAGTATCTGGTGCATGTAAAAATCCGCCTTTTTCAGCGCAGGCAATAACCGAAATGGCTCCTACTCCACCCGTCGCACAAATGGTCGTGCCCTCAAGTGGATCTAATGCGATATCTATTTGTGGAGAGTCTTCTTTTTTGAAACCAACTTTTTCGCCAATAAATAACATAGGAGCTTCATCACGCTCACCTTCACCAATAACAACAGTTCCGTCGATAGCCACTGTATCGAAAGCTTTTCTCATAGCATCAACAGCTGCCTGATCGGCTGCTTTTTCGTCTCCGCGTCCCATCCATTTTGCTGAAGCTAAGGCCGCCGCTTCAGTAATTCTAACAAACTCTAGAGCCAGGTTTCTGTCCATATTTCTTTCTCCACCGATTTTATTATGTCGGCATTTAATCTTTTTACTTTAAAATTTAAATCTAAACTACAGTGTACAGTTTCGGCTAAACAAACAACTCTTTCAGCCGAGGTAATTTTGTACTGAAAAAACATTCGTACGCCTTCTGTTCTTACTTGCGTACTAACGGTTAATAAATCAGCGTATCTGGCGGGGCTCACATGTTTTACTCTTGTTTCGGTAACAGCTAAACCAAAAACCGCTTTGTCGGATGCATCAATCAAAGCATTTTGCGTGCACCATTCCACGCGTGCTTCTTCGCATAAACGTAAATAATTTGAATGGTGAACAATTCCCATCAAATCTGTCTCGTATACATGAACGCGTCTTTGATATTTAAACACAATTTCTTAATCTTGACAGACGTATAGCAATCAAACAACACTTAATAGGTCGCATGAGCAGATTACCTTTGTACCTAACATTATCGCGAATTGTTTTAGTAGTGCCCACTGCTTTATTTTTGTATTTAGATACAGATCTTGGACGTTGGTTAGCGACAATATGTTTTATCGTTGCATCAATTACTGACTACTATGACGGCTACTATGCACGCAAATTAAATGCGGTCTCAAATCTAGGTAAATTCTTAGACCCCGTTGCCGATAAAATTTTGGTTACGAGCGTACTTATATTGTTACTACAAAAAAGTGCCATCGACCCATGGATGATCATTTTATTTGTAGCCAGAGATACAATAATTGGCGGAATTAGAGCGGCCGCGGCAGCTGACGGAATTGTTATTGATGCCCAAGCTACAGGCAAATGGAAGGCAGCACTTCAAATGATTGCCATTCCAATGCTCTTATTGAATGATTTACACCCCTATATACCCAACAATAAAATCGGATATGGACTTCTATGGCTCAGTGTATTATTGAGTTTAAAAAGTGGTTATGACTATGCTGCTGCTTACTACCACGGCTTAAAGAAAAAGGTCTAATTTATGCTATTTTATATGCAGATGAAAAACTGGTTTTTAGTATTTTTAATGCTCACTATAGCCTATTTGATTCAACAAAAAGGCAGCTCATCAGCACGTAACTACGCCCTAAAAAGCCCTTCTTCACTCGTTTCAATTATACGTTAGAACAAAAAGAAAAATTTAATAGACTCAACCCAGCTATCTTCAGGTAGTTGTTCACAACCCGTGAAGTTTCTGAGTAAGCGCGCGTTGTGACTTGTGTTACCCTTACTTAACTGCCATGGCGGATACGGAAAATACGCCGCTATGACACAGTTACCTTTACTAACTGCTGCCCACTGGCGATCTTCGCTTGAAGCCATATAAATTTCGCCAGTTTTACGGTCTTTGATACCGACAGAAAATGAAAACACCTGAGGATTTATAGCTTCCGCAGCACTTGTAACGACAGCCATAGGCACGACTACTTTTTCAGCCGCAACGACCTCACCTACTATGCGTTTTTTAAACACAAATGAGTAGTTAACTACAAAAACCCACACAACAGAGAAGAGAACGATTAAAATCGAAATCCATTTTTTCAAAAAGTTTAATATTTTCATATAGTTTTTATCACTGATAAGGCTCAGGATTGCACGTCATAACGCACACCGTTTTTAAAAGGCTTACTTGTGCCAGAAGACATCAAAATATAGACTTAATCATTGATACGTAACTTAGTTAGAAAGCACCCATGAATATAACACAAATCATTATTTACTTAGTAGCAGGGATCCTCGGTGGCGGCGCTCTCGTTTATTTTTTATTTTTCTTAGTTCGTAAGCAAATCCTAAACGAAGCCAAAGAAGAGGCCGCAGAACTTTTAAAAGAAACCCAAGAGCAGTTCAATCACGAAGAGCAAGAACGCAAAGAAAAAATACAAGAAATCGAACTAGAGGCTTGGGCTGACGTAGAAGATGCACATTTGGCGATGGAGCAGAAATGTGAAGAACTCGAAACTAGAGTTAATGACAAAAAAGTTTTAAATGAAGAAAAATACAAAACACTACGAGCCTCTTTAATGTTAAAAGAAACTGAGCTAAGAGAAAACTCAATCAAGCTCAATTCTAAGCAGACAGAGATTACAAAAAACACAACTCTAAAAAATGAATTCGAAAATCAACTTAAAACTACTTTAGTTGAAAAAACTCAATTACAGCCTTCTGAAGTCTTAGTTGAAATTAAAAATAAACTCATTGAACAAGCTCAATACGATTATGGCAAACAAGCTGAAAGCATTGAAGAAGAAACAAAAGAATTTGCTGAACAAAAAGCTAAAAGAATTTTAGCTCACTGTATTGATAGATTTCAAAAAGAGATGAGCACTGAGCGTGGCATTTCTGCAAGCTACTTCCCAACTGAAGAAATTCGCAAAGTCTTTTGTGAAAATTTAAAAGACAATGTTGAAGCCATACAAAAAATTAGCGGTTGTGATATTTACATCGATGAAAAGCCAGACCCAGAAAGATGGGACAATATACAAATCGTTGGATACGACCCAGTTCGTCGCGAACTGACTCGTCGTATTTTTGACCGAATTTTTAGAGATATTGAAAAACACCGCCGAAAACCAAATCCTGCTGATTTACAAAGAATTTCTGAAAATCTTAAAACTGAATTACTCAACCAAATAAAACGCGATGGTGATACCATCTGTAAAGAACTTGGTCTTCAAAATGTAAATCCTGAGATCAGACAAGTAATGGGATCTTTAAGATTTAGATACTCTTACACTCAAAATCAATACTTTCACTGTGCCGAAGTGGGCTGGTTTGCAGGCCTCTTAGCTGGCGAGCTCGGATCAGAAGTTAAAAAATTTAAACGTGCAGGCATGTTACATGATCTCGGAAAAGCTCTGGATCATGAACTCGATGGTAGCCACGCTGTCATCGGTGCTGACTTTATATCGGCTCGCAATGAACTTGAAGACGTAATATATGCAGTAAGAGCCCATCATCACGATGTACCACCCACTCACGACATGGATTTTATAGTTATTGCGGCCGATGCTATTTCAGGCGGAAGACCCGGCGCCCGTAGAAGTACTGTTGAAACTTACACTCAAAAAGTTTCGGGTCTTCAGGAAATATCAAAACGCTTTAATGGCGTAACTGATGTTTTTGTACTTAATGGCGGACGCGAGTGTCGCGTTTTGGTTAATTCAAAAATAGTAGACGACTTAAATGCGATTAAAATATCTCAACAAATTGCGAAAACAATTGAAGATGAAATGCAATATCCTGGACAAATCAAAGTTGTCGTTGTGCGCGAAACGATAACTTCTGAAAGCACTGCCGGTAGAAGCAAAGACAGATGATTCGGTCACTCACTTGCGGCATGGTGATTTATGATGAAATCACCGAAATACAAAATCTCATTCCAAAATTAAAAATGGAACTAAAAGATTATGAAGTAGAGTGGATATTTGTACTCAATCACGAGCAGCTCGAAATTCGTAAATGGATTGCGAACTGGATTAAAGATAATATTCAAAATGCCATGTGTTTTGAAAACCCAAGTAATAATTTGGGTTTTGCACGACAACTTGTTCTCGAAAAATCAAAAACCGAATATGTTTATTTAACAGACCCAGATATTGATTTAGTTAAAGGCAATCTTAAAAAATTAATTCAGTTAGCCAATACCGAACTGACTAATGATATTAATATTAAGTATGCGGGATTTGGTGGAACTGTTACTCACAAATCAAATAATCATTTTTTACAAAGCACTTTTGATTTTATGTCTAAGTTGTCCAAACTAATACCTTTATCTTTTCAAATTCAGAATCACTCCCATTTGGTAGCCGTAGATCATTTGCCCGCGTGTCATTTATTGCTTAATAAGGATATCGCTCTTCGTATCGGTGGCTTTTCGAGTGCTCTGAGCAAGTGCGGTGAAGATCTTGATTTCACCCACAGAGCATACAATTTAGAGTACAGGTTTATCTTTTTACCAGCTGCTCAAGTTATTCATTGGCAAAATCTTAGTTTAGCCAAATGGTTTTATAAGATGTTTACTCTAGGTCGAATTCAAATTCCGGTGCAAAAAATGAATTTCAAGCAAGGCTTAAGGTTTTACAGACTGATTCCCTTGATAGGTTTAATTACATTAATAGCCTATAGTGTTTTTAATTATTATTTTTTACTTTTTATATTAGCTAGCATTAGTCTTATATCTTTAATTAATATAGGATTTCTAGGATTTTTCTTAACCCTACTATCTTATTCTAGCGGCGAACTATTTGAACTAATTCTGCCCATCTTTGAATACAAAAATGACAAACAATTAACGGAAGTAAATTCAAATTTACAAAGCCAATTTTACGAATCCAAAAAAGATAACTGATTTTGTTATTATCTTTTTTAATAT
>JBEBIK010000142.1:0-5694 GCA_040080445.1 Pseudobdellovibrio sp. | reverse complement strand
TAATTAACTGCATTTAAAATATCGTCGTTATGAACTAACTCTAAGGCGTAATAAGTCGTTGTTAAAATTGCTAGTAAATATTTGCGATACTCCGCTTTTCCTTTAGATCTGTATTTACTATTACCACCTGGGCGGTAAATCAAATTCATGCCTTCAAAATAAGGCGAAAGTTTATTGCCAACTTCATCTCCCAGAGCAATATCTAAAGTAACAACAAGGCTTTCTGCAAAATTTAAATAGCGTCTTAAGTCGTCTTTGTCTTTTGGAGCTGGCGGCAAAAGTCTCCACAGCACGCGGTGGTTTTGTTCGTGATACAACGAAATATCATTGAAGCGCATGAGTGAGTCGATTTCTGCTTCTGGGTCTGAAACTTCTTGATGATGATCTTTAAACCACAAAAATTCTGAAAGTGCTGGAGTGTAATCGATTTCGTCTTTAAAAAGATCTTGAGCGCTGAGTGAACGCATGGTTGAACAAATCTTTTTTTCGAATTTTCCGCCGAGAGCAAAATAGTATTTACGACTTTGACGGTAAAGTGAGCTTACACTTAAAAGCTGATGATCGAAAGGATGCTCATCTAAAATCAGCGCTTTATACTTGGGTTGAGCTTTAATAGCTAATAATACATTTACATCTTTAAGAAATTCTTTAACTTTTGACATATAACAATCCTAACTTTAACGAGTAAGTTTAATAAAGACTCGCTCTGTGAGCGACATAATGTGCTCATCTTTTCGCTGAGCTACCGCATTAACCAAAGCCAGTGCAACTTTCTCTGAGCTTTCGGCATTGGATGCCGCTTGCATTCCGGCTGCTTTTTGAAAGCCTGTGTCTGTTGAAGTCGGACAGAAATGGCAAACATGTATTCCCTGATCTTTAACTTCCATTCTTAATGAATCTGAAAAACCCCAAAGTGCAAATTTACTGGCGCAATAAGTGGCTAAATTAGCAAAAGGTCTTTTACCCAAAACCGAAGACACATTGACGATTACACCTGAACGACGCTTTATCATTTGTGGTATTACCGCGTGGGTTAAAGCAAGCACTGCTTCTAAGTTGGTATGTAGGGTCTGCTTTATATCAGACCATTTTTGCTCAGAAAATTTTCCGTAATAACCCATACCTGCATTATTAATTAAAATATCAATTTCTCCAGAGCTCGCTAATTTTAAAATTTGTGAGTAATCCTGCAAATCGGCTACGACCACTTCACAACTAACACCAAAACTCCGACAAACTTTAGCCACTTCATTTAACTTATCAAGTCGTCTGGCCGTTATAATTAAATTTGCACCTTCAGCTGCAAAGGCTTTGGCTGTTGCCTCACCAATTCCGCTGGAAGCTCCTGTAACTAATACCACTTTATTCTGAAATCTTTTATTATTTGTCATATTTAAAAATAGGTGTCCTGCCACCAAGCCACGGTTTGTTCACGCATAAAACTGCAGTTATTACACAAGGGCATTTTTGAAAAATCGCCAGCTTTTTGCTGTTCAAATATTTTCTTTTTTGCAGATAAAATTTCACGTAAAGAGTTTTTTTCTAACTCTCCCATTATGATTTGCTCTTCATAATCGACAAAACATAAAACCACTTTACCATTGGGATGAATTAAAATGTTTTCGCCCATCATACGGCACGGAAGCATTTGTCGTGGAGACGATGGCTTAGGTAGCGACCATTTGCTTTTGTAACGACTTTGCATTTGATCGCCACCGCGATTAAACGGCACTGGCGTTTTGTAACTGTCGACTTCTACGCCCTTACTCTTCCAAAACTCTTGCATACTCGCAAAATCAGCCGCGTTAGCGTCGAGGCGTACGCAAGAAATAGTTACATGAGGTTTTGAATTTTGGCGCAAAGATAAAAACTTTAAAACATTTTGCATGTTCTTATCAAAATTCATCTGGCCCATTACTTTTTCATAAGACTCTTTGGTTGTACCATTAAAACTTATTATTAAGCGGTCTAACCCAGCATCGATGAGCTCTTTAGATCTGCGTTCATTAAGTAAAGAAGCATTCGTCGTAAGCTGAACCGGTATTTGCGGCATTTTTTCTTTTAAGTAACGAATTTTATCAGCTAATAGGGGGTCTAAAGTGGGCTCGCCAATTCCTGCAAAGACAAATTTTATGAGCGGTAAGTTTTCAGCTGCAAATTCATCCGCGATGCGTTTAAACAAATCCATTTCCATTTTTTCGATGGGTCTTTGCATAATACCATTAGGACACATAATACAGTCGGCATTGCATTTATTAGTCACTTCAAATTCAACTGCTATTGCGCCTTGATTAAATTCAGACATTTTCTGGTCGATACGCTTCAGGTAATAGCTTTTGTAGGGCTCTAAAGTCAAAAGCTCCAGTAGCCCCATACGCTTAACAAGGCCTGGGTAATTATTATAAATATGTTTTGCAAGGCCTATGAAGGCCGCTCTTATACTCTGTAGCATCTATATTTGGCATTCTACATTGAGGTGTGCGGGAAATCTACTTGATATGTGAGTCTAATTTGCTTTATATATAGCCTATGACGAACAACGATATTTTTAAAAAATTACGAGTGGCCCTTACTTTTCGCGATACCGATATTATTGAGTGCCTAAAACTCGTCGATTACGAAATAACTAAGTCTGAGCTCTCGGCTATTTTTCGTAACGAAGACCACCCCAATTATCAAGAATGTGGCGACCAACTATTACGTAATTTTTTAAATGGCTTAATTATCAAAAACCGTGGCCACATGGAAAAAAAGCTCAAAGACGAAGACGACCCTAAGAAAAAATGGTAATTCTTAAAACCGAATTCTAAAACCAAGGCCCACATCAACATAGACGTCTGTTCTAGGTGCCAAATCTAAAACTGGTACCAACTCACCAAAAAGCTCTAAATTTGGATTATTAACTGTGTAGTAGATACCAAAAGGTACGCGTACTCCGAGTCTTGTTTTACCGTTATCGGATCCATCAATAATATTGATTAATCTCGCTCCCAGACCGTAATAAAAATTAATTGGCGAAACTTCACCTACATTAAATGTTCTTGCACGATTAAATAAATAATCAGCGTGTAAACTCAACCCGTTTACATTATCAAATTTGTAAGCCAAAGCGGCATCTATGGCACGATCATTACCTAAGTCATATTTACCCGATAATCCTGTAGTCGATCCTACAATCACCCCTAATTGAACTTCCTGAGAAAAAGAAACTGTAGGTAGTAGTAGCATCATAGCAATTATGTATTTCATTTTTAATATCCTTCTTGTTGTAGTTTTATTAACATGTCTTTTATTTGTACGGTATAAATTGTGCGTTGATGTCTGGGACGTTTGATGATTTCATCACATGTAGCGACAACTGCTCAATATAAAGGACAATTAACATGAGTTTTAAGATTTATGAATACAATAAGTGCAGTACCTGCGTAAAAGCCTTGAAGTTTTTAGATGCTAAAAAAGTAAAATACGAAAAAATAGCTATTGTCGAAAATCCTCCACCTTTGAGTGAAATCAAAAAGATGCTCGAGTTTATAAAAGCAGATGGTGGAACTTTTAAAAATTTATTTAATACTTCAGGCGTTCAATACCGCGAACTGGGAATTTCAGATAAAATCAAAGCTGGCCTTACAGAAGACCAAGCTCTTAAGTTATTAGTCGGAAATGGTAAATTAATTAAACGTCCGTTTTTATTAACTGCAAAAAATGGAACAGTTGGATTCAAAGAAGATATCTGGAAAAAACTATTTTAAATCTCGTTTTTGTAAAAGCTGTGCAATGACACTGTAAGAGATTTCAATTGGAGTATTATCTCCGATATCGAGACCAATTGGACAATGAAATTTTGTTAAATCGTTTTCGTTAAAATCCATCTTTGTTAAGTGAGATTTTAATGACAGCGCTTTTGTACGACTACCAATAACCCCAATATAAGCTGCGTTTTTCTTGGTTTTAAGAATTTCAGCTAAAATGGGTAAATCGCTAGCGTGCCCTTGAGTCATTAATACAAAGTAAGTATCCTCACTCATTTCAGCCACTAAATCTTTAGGGTGATCGGCTTGCTTCTTTATTAAATTAGGTGCAGAAGCTATTTTATCAAGCCATTCGATTCGTTGATCAATACACGTTACAAAACAATTCATCTTGGTAAGTAGCGGAACTAACTCTTGGGCTACGTGACCCGCTCCAAAAACGGCTATTTTCCATTTTTGTATGCGACTGACTTCAAATAAAAAAGTAACCACTCCGCCGCACGTCATACCAATGTCGGTGGTTAAATTCCAAGTTACTAATTGGCATACTGGGCTTGAATTATTTTTTAAAATATCTTGAGCAAAAATAATGGCACGAGCTTCTACTTTACCGCCGCCAACAGTTCCGCTTAATAAACCAGTTGCATCTACATGAGCCTTAGCTCCTAAAGCTTGAGGCACGCTGCCTTTGAAATCGACTAAAGTAATTGTGACTGAATCTTGATTCACTCAAGCCCCATTAATACAGCTTCGCTGCTTGCTGGCACTTTGAGTTTAGGTATTTTTTTATCACCGAGTTTATTGGCCATGGCATTTTTGACAGCGATCCAAACAGAAATAGCTAACATCAATGGTGGCTCGCCTACGGCTTTACTGCCTTTAAGATTTCGCTCGTTTAAATTATTTTCGATAAACTCGACATTCAAAATGCGCGGAATATCGTGAACGCTCGGAATTTTGTAAGTGCTTGGCGAATAGGTTTTAAGTACACCTTTTTCATCATAGAATAATCTCTCAGTTGTTACCCAGCCCATACCTTGAACAAAAGCTCCAGTCACTTGGCCCATGTCGATATCTTTATTTTGTGGACGGCCTAAATCCATTAAAATATCAGACCTTAAAACTTTAACTTCGCCCGTATATTTATCAACGCTCACTTCGCTGACCGCTACACCATTGGTGTAATAAAAGAAGGGTTTACCTTGTCCGGTCTCTTTATTGAAATAGATTCCTGGGTAACGGTAAAAACCATAAGCCGAAAGTGAAATACGATTTAAATAAGCCTCTTGCAGTAATTCTTTAAAAGAAATTTTGTGTCCTGAAATTGGATCTATGACTTCGCCATTTTTAAATTCAACATCACAAGTTAAGTTACTATTTGAATCATCAATTGTAATTTCGGGTACAGTGCCAGCACCCGCTACTTTGCGGCCTCGCAGTTCTGTGGGTCGATTTAAAACCTGCAAAGCCAATCTTGAGAGTCTGGCTTTAATAATGTCGCATGCAAGCTCCACAGCACGTCCGTTAAGGTCACTACCACTTGAGGCTGCAGTTGCTGAAGTGTTCGAATTTTTTTCGGTGGAGGTCGACATCACTCGAATATCGTCTATAGGAATTGAGAAGGCTTCGCTAGCCACTTGTGCAAGCTTAGTATTGACTCCCTGACCCATTTCAGTTGCACCCGATGACACCTGAATTGTGCCGTCCATAAAGACGTTTACCAGAGCATTAGCCTGATTTAAAAATCTGGTAGTAAATGAAATACCAAATTTAATAGCCGTAGCTGAAATACCACGAACTACCCCGTCTGAGTTTTTATTAAATTCGGTAATGTCTTGTTTTCTTTTATTGTAGTCAGATGAGCCACGAATTTTTTTAAAAAGTTCGGGTAATACGTTGTCATCGATTTCTTGGCCGTAATGAGTGTGTTCACCTTTTTTATACG
>JBEBIK010000141.1:0-5748 GCA_040080445.1 Pseudobdellovibrio sp. | reverse complement strand
CCTTAATACACAAGCGGCTCTTCAATCTAAAGAACATGAAATGATTGCGCGCGAAAGTTGCGCCATTTACAACAAGTACGCAAACACTCCAAAAGATTGTTCAAAAGAAGTAAAAACATTTGATATTACAAAACCTGATAGCAATTGGTATGACGACAAGGGTAAGTGCAAGTCAGGCGCGCCCGCAGCCTGTTCTGTAATTTCTCTGTTTCCTGGAAGTGGAATTTTTGGAAGCCGAAAAGTAAACTGTAAAAAAAATACGGAAAACCCTTGCGAGCAAGACTTTTTTTCTACTTATAAATCCAATCCAGATGGCTCAATTTCAATTAAGTCAGGTTCAAAAACAGTTAAGCTCAGCATGGATAGTTTTAAAAATACATCAGGCTTAATTTCTGCGGGTATTCCAGCCGATTTGGCAGAGTCATTACTATCGCAGTTTAAAGTAGCTCAAAATAAAACTTTTCCGAATGGAAAAATGCTGGCATCAGTCAATAATTCTCAATTTCAATTTAAAGATGACTTGGGTAAGCCTGTTAGCGCTTCGCAAGAGCTCGAGCGTCTAACGAGCAGAGAGCCTTCGTCATTTGCGGCTTCTGATAACGAAGCTCAAGCGCAAGAGGGTTTAACCAAAAGATTTAACGGCGAACTCATTCATGCAGCTTCATCAAACATTTTTGAAGTGATGACAAAACGCTACCAAAAAACTACAGAGAGCTTACTGCCTTAAAGATAATAATTTACCGAGCGACCTTTTTTTTCTCCAAGTCTTATTAAATTTAAGTTAACTAAATCTGCCAAGTCGCGCTTTGCCGACTCTCGGCTTGTTTTGCAAAGCACGACATATTCTCTATTAGTTATGTGAGAATTATTTTCGAGTAGGTAATTTAAAACTTTGCGCTGCCTTTGATTTAAATCAAGAGACGAATGTTTTTTCCAGAATAAGTCGGCTGAGTTATTCTTATCTGCGATAGCGTAGGCAGATTTGACCGCGGTCATATACAAATCGAGATAAAAAAGTAGCCATTCAGTTATATCTCCAGAACCAGAAATGCATTTTTCGATTTTTTGCGAAACCACATCACTATTTTCTTCGAGCTGAATACTGATGTCATAAGGTCTAAGAGAAAGCTTTTCTTGTTCTTGCAGCGCTAACTCACTTATTGCTGAAGCCAATTCAAAATTACCGTCTTCGTAAGGTGAAATAATATAAAACCAAAAAAAAGCAACGGCCGACCTTAACACCGGATCAAGCTCCACTGGTGGTTCTATCCACCAGTGGAGGTATTTTTCAAATTCCTCTTGAAGATTTGTTTGAGGGAGGGACGATCTCAAGAGGTCTTTGTTGCGGAATTCAGCTATTTTAATTTTTTTAACACCAGCGTAGCCCGTCGGAAATAACGAGGCCTGCCAGCCATGCAGTCTTTCTATTGAGAGAGGGCTTTGGGTGAGTAACAGATCTTGATAAAGGCTTTTGCGGTTGTCTGAAACTTCGAACGAATGAACGAAGCTCGTCGGCAAAGAAAGAAGTCGGCCCTGCTCAAAGCGGGCTTTTACCAAAACATCTAATAAAGCCGAACTGCTCCAACTAAAAGAAGGCCATTCGGATTTTTGCCATAAATAGGTCATATAATGACCCAATTAAATAGATTAATTGGGTCAAAAGCAAGTCTTTTTGAACTAAAATAAAATTTTAATTAAAGGGCGTTGACAGTAAAGCCACCAAAATGGCACAAACATCTTTCTTGATACTTATAAAACAAAGTGAGGACACATGTACGCAATTATTAAAACCGGCGGTAAGCAATATAAAGTTCAAGCTGGTGATGTATTACAAATCGAAAAATTAGACCAGGATTTAGGTTCTGAGTTCAATATCGACCAAATCTTAATGATAGGTGGCGATAAAGCTCATGTTGGAACTCCAATCGTGAAAAATGCTAAAGTAACTGTTGTTGTTACTAAGCAAGCTCGCACTAAAAAAGTTATCGTTTTCAAAAAGAAACGTCGTCAAGGCTACAGAAAATTTGCTACACACAAACAAGATTTTACTGAAATCTTTATCAAATCTATTACAACTCCAGATGGCCAAGTTTCTAAAACTGACGCTACTCCAGATGTAAAAGATATGGCTAAAATACGTTTAGACAGAATCGAACAAAAAGTGGCTGACCACAAAGCACGTGTTTCTGTAAGAAACTCTGATGTTGATGAAGCGGTTACAACTAAGAAGCCTGCAGCTAAAAAAACAGCGGCTAAGAAAACTGCAAAAAAAGCAGCTCCTAAAAAAGCTAAAGTAGTTTCTAAGCGTTCTGCAAAAAAAGCAGCAGCACCTAAAAAGACAAAAAAAACTAAGTAATATTAACTTTTAATTTTAAAACGGAGTAAACAATGGCAAGTAAAAAAGCTGGTGGTAGTACCAAGAATGGCCGGGATTCGCAGTCGAAGAGATTGGGCGTAAAACGTTTCGGCGGACAATTAGTAAAATCAGGAACGATCATCGTTCGTCAACGCGGAACTAAATTCCATGTTGGTAACAATGTTAAAATCGGACGCGATCACACGATTTATGCTGTAATCGAAGGTCATGTTAAATTTGAAAGATTTTCTAAAGATAGATTCAAAATTAGCGTTTACCCTGCAGCGGCGTAAAACTACTTTTAATATTTAAATAAATACTATAAAAGGAGCCTAAACAGGGCTCCTTTTATTTTGTCTCTGGGTTAGAAAACCCGAAAGTTATTTATGAAGTTTGTTGATGAAGTTCAGATAAAAATCTCCTCTGGTCACGGTGGCGCTGGTTCGATCAGCTTTAGACGTGAATCTTACGCTCCTCGCGGCGGTCCTGATGGCGGCAATGGTGGTAAGGGCGGTGATGTTATATTTAAAACTTCACGTCACATTAACTCATTAGTCGATTACAAAACACACCGCAAATACGCAGCTGAAAATGGCCAAGGCGGCATGTCAGTTGATTGTTCTGGCTCCGACGGCCAAGACTTAATTATGGTCGTGCCTGAAGGCTCTATCTTAAGAAGTCTCGAAGGCGAAGTTCTTTATGACTTAGCTGGCATTGATGAAATTAAAGTTTTAACAGGTGGTCGTGGCGGTAAGGGTAATGCGTTTTTCAAGAATAGCGTAAACCAAGCTCCAGAGCATGCTCAACCAGGCGAACCAGGCGAAGCTTTAGAAATCATTTTAGAATTAAAATTAATCGCAGACGTTGGTATTATTGGATTTCCAAATGCAGGTAAATCAACTTTGATCTCAAGAATTTCAGCGGCTCGTCCTAAAATTGCCGATTATCCGTTTACGACATTAACTCCTAACCTCGGAGTTGTGCGAGTTGGAGATTACTCTAATTTCGTAGTAGCCGATATTCCGGGTTTAATTAAAGGTGCGCATCAAGGTATTGGTTTAGGAATTATGTTCTTAAAGCATATCGAGCGTACTCGCTTATTTTTACACATCATCGACGTTTCAGGAATGAATGGCAGAGATCCATTACAAGATTACGAAGATATTCAGTACGAACTTGAGATGTACGACCAAATGAACAAAGGCAAAGATGGCTTTTTTCCATTAATGGAACGCGAACAAATCGTAGTGCTAAATAAAATAGATTTATTAGCTAAAGATCAAATTGAAAAAATTAAACAGCAGTTTAAAAAGAAATTCAGCGTAGATGCGCAAGTAATTTCAGCCGCAACAGGAAAATTAACACAGGAATTATTGGTTGTAGTGGCCGATAAAATTTTAAAAGCTAAAGGCGTAGAGTAGGAATTTATGAAAGTTGGAATATTCGGTGGAAGTTTTAATCCTCCACATAATGGTCATGTTAACAGTTTAACCACAGTTCAGAAAAAAATGGGTTTTGATTTAATCCATATTATTCCGAACTCACAGAATCCTTTAAAAATTCCGATGGAAGGCCCTAGCGACGAACATCGCTTAGAGTTGTCGCGTGAGGCATTTAATTCTTACGGACCGGCATTTCATATTAATGATATCGAACTTAAGCGTGGTGGCAAAAGCTACACAATCGATACAGTTATAGCACTTTTGAAAGAATACAAATCAGAAGAATTATACTTAATTATCGGTGCCGATAATTTCGAAACTTTTTCTCAGTGGAAAGACTACAAAAAGCTTTTAGAACTAGTAAATATCGTAGTAACAACTCGCCCAGGTTATCAAATTCCTGAAAATGAAACAGAATGGCCTGATTACATTACTCCGCTAGTTGCAGAAAGCGATTTTGGTACTTTAGAGCTAACAACAGGTAGATCAATTGAGTTTATAACTTTAGACGACTTAGATATTTCATCTTCTGAGTTACGTAAAAAATTACGTGTCGGTCGACCAGCTGAAAAGTATTTACCATTAGCGGTTGAGCGTTACATCAAGCAGCACGGTTTGTATAAAACAGGCTCAAGCAAAATTTCAAACTTCAAAGATTTTACTGATTTTTGTGCGCAAACCCTTTTTGATAAAAAAGCTATTGCAACTAAAGCCTTTGATATTCAGTCTGTGTCTTCAAGCAGCGATTACACTTTAATTGCTTCTGGAACAAGTACACGTCACTCAAGCTCTATGGCCGAAAACTTAGTTAAAGCTGTAAAAGACGAATTTAACGTTTACCCGCTAAGCGTTGAGGGTGTTGATGAAGGCCGCTGGGTGGTTGTAGATTACGGCGCTCTAATTGTTCACTTATTTTATGATTTTGTTCGTCAAGAATACCGTTTAGAAGACCTCTGGAAAAACGGAACAGAATTAAAATTAGTAGATAAAACTGCACCAGTACCCAAATAGCTATGAAATGGGCTCTTTACGACTTTAAAACTTCTAAAGAGCCATGGTTTGAAACTGCAGAACAACTGTATTTAAAAAAAATTAGTGCTTATGCCGAATTCGAAATTTTTCACTTAAAAACTCAAAAAGCCGATCGCGAAAATGCCGAAATTAAAAAAAACTTCGAAGCCAAAGTATTGTTTGAAAAAACTGGCCACGATGATTACGTCATTTTGCTTGACGAAAAAGGTACCAAAATAGATTCACTCGAATTTTCTAAACTCGTTACCAAAGTTAATGAGTCCGGAAAAAAACGGGGAGTGTTTATCATCGGTGGAGCCTTCGGCGTAACCGAAGATATCAAAAAACGCGCTCAAAAAACCATTTGTTTGAGCGACATGGTGATGAATCACTTAGTTGCTGAAGTTGTTTTGCTTGAGCAGTTTTACCGAGCTCATACGATCATTAATAACATTCCTTATCATAATCAATAGCCCCAAAAATGCATAAAGCGAAGTGGGTACACCCAACTTCGCTTTATATGACATCTGAGCCTCGCTTATGAATCGAGGTTCCGAATGCCGAATTTTACTATACCCACATATAGAAACTTTCGACGTTTTTTTGAGTGGACTAAAGTGTTTTTAGGTCTAGTTTTGCTAGTGCTTGAAATCATTAAGAAAATTTCGGGTTACCCACTTTTGGGGTAAGATATGTTGAAACAATATTTATTGTCGCCACTCTGCTTGAAGTGCGGATCGTTTTTTTGCGATGATTCACTTTTTTGTAATACATGTTTTGAGCAAGAAATCGTTACTCGTCTAGATTACGATAGTTTGTCTCATCTTCGAGATCAGCATTTTTACTTAATCGACTGGTTTAAAAATGATGCTGATTTTATGAACGAAATGGTTTACCGATTAAAATCGAATAATTCCAAGTCCTGTCTCTTATACACAT
>JBEBIK010000140.1:0-5794 GCA_040080445.1 Pseudobdellovibrio sp. | reverse complement strand
GACTCTTCTATTGATACATTTGATAAAATTAATATTTATAAAATGTTAGATAAAATTACTTCTGAAAAGAAAATTTTAGACACTAAAATTGAATATCAGCTATTACTTAACGAAACTGAAAATGTTTTAGTACTTGGTTATTCAATAGAGTTAGAACGTGTGCTTAGTAATATCTTAGATAATTCGATTTACGCTCTAAAAAGGCGTGAAAACAATGCCACAATAAAAATAGTTACTAAAGTTAGCGAAAAGCAAATTGAAATCGATATTCGCGACAACGGCACAGGAATACCTAACACTGTTTTAAAACTTTTAGGCAATGAAGAGATCTCTACAAAAAGGCATGAAAAGGGTAACGGTATAGGAGTACTTCACGCCAAAAGAACAATTGAGAGAATGAATGGTTCTTTCGAAATTGAATCAGTTGAAGGTGAGTTTGCTAGAGTTATAATAAAGCTCAATTTGGCCACCCAAGACCATGGCAGATTTTTTGCTCTTCCTTAGCTAGAACTTAGGAAAAACTGCCAAATGCAATTAAGACGCTTTAAGGACATTGTAGCCATCAAAAGTGACACCGGTGTCATACTAAACGACACCATTACTGCATTTCATGCTTCTAACTTAGAAGTGGCCGAAATTAGCGAAGAAAGCTTTCAGGAAATGACTGAAATAAGTTTATTATCTGGAGAAATTCCTTCTTCTAGAGATACAGTTGATGAAGAAGCGCGGCTTGCCTTATCCAATTGGGATGAAGAGCAAAATTCTGCTGCCAAATCAGGAAAATTTGAATTTGGTGTCAGAAGCATTACTTTGAATGTTAATCAAATTTGTAATTTAAAATGTGTATACTGTGCCGCAGGCGGCGATGGTACTTACGGATCGCCTGCAAACCAAATTTCAATTGAAAAAACACTTCCACAATTAAAAATGCTTCTTTCTGAATTAAAAGAAGGAATGAAGTTTTCATTAACTTTTGTCGGAGGCGAACCACTTATTCATCCAGAAGCAGTAAAAGCTATTTATGAATATGTGACTGAAAAATGTCTGAAGGTACTAGCATTACCAAACTTTACTATAGTTACCAATGGTACTTTAATTGATGAAAAAACTTCTAACATTTTAAAGTCGATGAAAATTAATATCTTGATAAGTCTTGATGCCGTAAAAGAAATTAATGATGTTGTTCGACCATCAAAAAATAACGAAAGCTCTACTGATATGACTCTCAATGGTTTAGCCAAGTTATCAAAAGATAGAGGAGAAATTTTATCTATTGGCATAGCCTCTGTTTGCTCAATTGATAATGTTGATTTAGTTAAAAATTACCGATTCTTTAAAACTCTTAACCCTGATTGGTTAGAATTTAATTTTTCCTACTCAGAGCGTTCTCAAGAATTGAACAAAAAATACATCGAACAAATGAAATTAATTGCTGAGATTGCCTGGAAATCTGGTGGCGAAGCTGAATTAAGAAAAATTAAGGACTTTAACCACTATTTTAAACTATTAGATAGCCAACAAAAGGTAGAAAATCACTGTGGAGCAGGAAAAAGTTACTTTGTTATAGATGCAAAAAACAAACTTTATACCTGTCCTTGGGTTGTCGGCCAAAAAGAAGAGGTTGTTGGTGATGAAGATTCGATTAAAATTGAAAGCCTAAAAAATTACTCTAAACCCTTGATAGAACTAAATAATTGCCAAACTTGCTGGGCAAGATATCTTTGTGGTGGGGGCTGTATGTACATCAATAAAGCTCATTCTGGGAGTAAACATACTAAAAGTATTTCTTTTTGTGAGCGAACAAGAAGCTTGATTGTTTTAGCACTTATGTATTATAAATTAGCAAGAAGTTAGTTTCTTGATTCGATCTAAACTAATATTAATGGAGTTTTATGAAAAAGGTTCATATTAAAAAAATAAAGACATTATCTAAAGTTGGTTCAAAGCCAATTGGTCTAGCCTGTGCTCCATCTGGCGATCCTGATGTTCCGCCAAGAAAAGGTTAATAGAGCTTTTCTTGTCCTTCATTACTAATATTTTTAAAAAATTTCGTTTTTCATCTTTATACAAATTTATCTTTGCAATAGTAGCTGGTTTGTCTATCTCTTATCTAAAGCTAGATTATATAGAAAGCTATTTGTACGACCTAAGGGTAACTGCAAAAGCTCATCTTGGGCTTTCGAAAGCAAATGACTCAAATATAGTTTTAGTTCTTATTACATCCAAAACTGTTGAAAGCTTTCAAGGCTTTCCTGATTTTGAGCAACACTCCAATTTTTTAAATATTCTTAAAAAATATAACCCTAAATTTTTATTATATGACTTTAGAAATGTTGATAAAAAATTAGTAGACATAAATGGAACCGTTCAACAGCAAGAAAAATTTGTTCTCGCCACTAAATCATTTGAAGAATTTCACATAGCAACTCAAGACTTAGAAATGAAAGGCGAAACAGGAAAACTAAAGCTAGAACCGCCGCTTGATCAGGTAAACTTAACGCCTTGTCTTAAAAATCCTGATACCACTTTATTTGCAAAGGACAGCGTGTACAGAAGAATTATGCTTACATACCAAGATCAGATTCTTTTGCACCCTCTAATAGCTTCCTATTACAACAAAGAAATTTCAGATTTATCAAATGTTAGAGGCCAATTCACCTTTTTAGACTCTACTCAAAACTATATTAATTATCACCCTAATGGCTCATTTCCTACTTACTCATTTGAAGATGTTTATAATAATAAAATTGAGGGAAATCCTTTTGAAAATAAATTAGTTATCGTTGGTACTGATACAGGTAAATCGCCGCGTGAATACGGATATACTCCTTACTCAAGAGAAATCTCGGCGATGACATCGGCGGAAATTCACGCAAACTCATTCCAAACACTTATAGAAAACAACTCTCCAACCAGAACACCTAAAAATTTAAATATTTTTGTAATCCTGCTTATTTCAATTTTAACTGTATATGTAGTACTTACAGTTAAGCCATCTAAAGGCCTTTTCATAGTAGGGCTCACACTATTTTTAATTTCTTTACTGGGTATCATACTTTTTGCATTTTTTAATGTCTGGGTTGACCTAGCACACCCTATATTGGCCATCTTCCTCTGCTACTACTTCTTCATCCCATACCGCCTTATCATAGAAAACCGCCGCAGTTGGGAATACCTTCAGAAGAATAAGCTTCTTCAACAAGTAGAAGAACTTAAGACCAATTTTATATCGATGATGTCACACGACCTTAAAACTCCCATCGCGCGTATACAGGGCATGACAGAGGTTATTTTAAAAGACGATGTTCATCTTAGCTCTATCCAAAGAGAGGCCGTAGACACCATTAAGGGAAGTTCTGACGACCTTTTAAAGTTTATTAATTCAATTCTTCAATATGGCCGCATCGAAAGCCAAGGCGTTGAGCTTCATAAGCAATCTAAAGACATTAATCAGATCTTAAATGACGTTATTAAAAAGCATGAGTTCTTGGCCAAGGTTAAGAAAATCAAGATTACGACTGAGTTAGAGCCTATGTTTCCAGTTTCAGTCGACGTTGACCTTATCAAGCAGGTTTTCTCAAACCTAGTTGAGAATGCAATTAAGTATAGCCTTGAAGAATCTACCGTTATTGTTAAGTCGCGCGAAGAAGGCGATAAAGTAGTAATTGCAGTTACTGATAACGGTATGGGAATTCCTGCTGAAGATCTTCCTAATATCTTTATGAAGTTTTACCGCAGCCATAACGTTAAGACTTCGACCATTAAAGGTACTGGTCTTGGGCTTTACCTAGCTCAATACTTTGCTGAACTTCATAAAGGCGAAATTAGCGTTGTGAGCAATACTGATGAAGGTAAACACGGTTCTACTTTTACTGTTAAGCTTCCACTAAACCCTTAAAAATCCCCATTCCGTCACTCCGTCCAACTCCTATACAGGCAAAAACTACAAAACCCTGTCAGAAAAATAACAGGCGAAATTTTTTTCCAGATCCGATATATTCCCCCTTCGTACGCGAACGTAACGGAGGCTTATTATGTTAAAAGTTCTTGTAGTAGATGATGATCAGGCGCTACGCCTTTCTGTAAGATCAGCTCTAGAAGTCGCTAAGAAATTTAGCATTGAAGAAGCTTTTGACGGCGTTAATGCCCTTGAAAAAGTTAAAGCCTGCCCTGCAGGTCAACGCGCTTACGATATCGTTATATTAGACGTAGATATGCCTCGTAAAAACGGTTTGCAAACTTTAAAAGAAATTAAAGAACACGATCCAGGAATTATCGTATTAGTGTTAACTGCTCACGCAACAGTAGAAGTGGCCGTACAAGCCGTAAGAGATGGTGCTTATAACTTTTTATCTAAACCAATTGCTGGCGAAGAGTTACTAAATTTATTAGATAAAGCCGTAAACGCTCACACTTTAATTTCGACTTTAGCGGTGTCTTCTCCTGTGTTTGTAGATGAAGGCCGTAAAATTATTGGCAACACTTCTCAGATGCAGAAAGTTTTTAACGTTATTCATAAGTTAGCTAAAGTAGATACTCCCGTTTTAATTCGTGGAGCTTCAGGTACTGGTAAAGAATTAGTGGCAAAAGCGGTTCACTTTAATTCGGCTCGTAAAGATGAAAAGTTTGTGGCTATTAATTGTTCTGCGATTCCTGAAAATTTATTTGAGTCGGAGTTATTTGGTCACGAAAAAGGTTCTTTCACGGGTGCAGGCGAAAGAAAAATTGGTAAGTTTCAGTATGCTGAAGGTGGAACTCTGTTTTTAGATGAAGTGGGCGATATGCCACAACTCATGCAGGTTAAGATCTTACGCGTGCTGCAAGAAAAATTATTTACTCCTGTGGGTTCTAATCGTGAGATTTCGACTAACGTAAGAATTATTGCGGCCACTAACCGCCCGTTAGAAGAGATGATGAAGACTGGTCAGTTTAGAGAAGATTTATTTTATCGTTTAAATGTTGTACCTATATACTTACCTCAACTTTGCGATCGCAAAGAAGACCTAGAAGTGTTGATACATATTTTTGTTCGTAAGTTTAACCAAGTTCATAATAAAAAAGTTACTACTGTGAGCGCGGACGCTTTAACCGTTCTTAAAAAGTACAACTGGCCCGGAAATATTCGTGAGCTTGAAAATGTGATTGAGCATGCTTTCGTTTTAGAGAGCACAAATGCATTAACTCTAGGAAGTTTGCCTGAAGCGGTTCTTGAAGCAGTAGGTGTAAATTTAGTGGAGTCGATGTCGATAATTGAGAGTCAATCTCAAACTCTAAAAAAATCTGCTCAGAGCTTCAGCGATGAAGAAATCGATTCAGAAAGCGATTTTGATATTGACTCAGAATTATCTGATGAAAATTTAGATGATGGAACTGACGAAGATATCAGCATCGCCTTTCCGAGCAATGGTTTATTAGACTTCAATGCTCAAAAAGAAGAGTTTGAAAAACAGTTTATTATCAAGGCTTTAAAGACTTTTAAGGGCCGAATTAATCAGACAGCCATACACGCCAATATTCCGAAAAAGACGTTATTACGTAAAATCGAAAAGTATGGAATCGTGGCGAAAGAATATGCAGAGCCTAAAAATTAGCTCTGCTTTTTTTGAATGATTTTTTAACAATTTTTTTGTGAAACGATATTGTTGACTGGGTTTAGCGGGATGGTTAGCGTACACATCCCATGACAGTGAATCCGCTACCACCACAAGCTTATACTAAAGAAACTTTGCAGAAGGCCTACTCTTGGCTTTTGAACCAAAGCCCTTCGGTTAAAGATATGGCGACTACACAAGAC